>DRQV01000152.1 GCA_011371325.1 Thioploca sp. | reverse complement strand
GACCTCAAGGTGTTAATGGGATATATAGATTACAATGATGGCAATTACTGCTAACAATTTAAGCTTTTCATTTGGCGGAAATAATATTATTAGCAATGCGGATTTTTCTCTGGAAGCGGGAAAAATAATCTTGCTCAAGGGAGATAACGGATGTGGAAAAACAACCTTGTTAAATTTATTCAGTGGACTATTGAAACCACAATCTGGAGAACTAAGAATTAATTTAAAAGGTAATAGTTTTGATGCTTATCGATACTCAGATGCTCAATTAGCTCGAGAAGGAGTGGGTCGGCTATTACAAAATATACAATTATTTCCAACTATGGATGTTTTGGATAATGTTAAAATGGGGGGTATTGTCCATTTACCTGGCTCAAATGTTTTGAGCGCTTTGTTTTACAGAAAAAAAATAAAACAAAAAGAAATGGAAAGCACGTCAATGGCCATTAAAAATCTTGAAAATGTGGGAATGGCGCATAAAAAAGATAGTTCTGCAGATAAACTTTCAGTGGGGCAAATGAAAAGGGTTGGAATAGCCCGGTTATTACAAAGTGATTCAACTATTTGGTTGCTTGATGAACCACTAGCAGGATTAGATAGCCATTCAATAACTCAGATATTAGATTTAATAACCGAAATTAATGATAAACAGAAAAAAACTATCATTATTGTTGAGCATCTTCATAATCACATTGAGGCCATTGCAGACCAAAGCTGGCAATTGGTTGATGCACAGTTATTTTTAGAAAAGGATGGTTAAATGTCACAATTGTCTATTTCTTACCTTAAAGAAGGAAGTAAAAGTACAGAACCATTGCTAGAAATTTGTGGCATTACAGTTAAACAAGGTGCGGTTTCGATTATCAATAACTTCAGCTTTAGTCTTTATAAAGGTGATCAGGTTAAAATCACAGGACCTAATGGTTCAGGTAAAACAACTCTACTTAATGCTATTGCAGGAATTGGTGATGGTGAAATTGTCAGTGGTGATGTTTTTATAAATGGTAAGATTGTAACGGAAGAACCTACTTATAAGCGGGTACATAATAGTATTATTTATATGACACAACTAAACAATATTTTTTCTAATCTGACGGTAAAAGACAATTTGATTATGGCTTTGGGACCAATGGGGCCTGAAATATTATACAATGAATTTCCTGAATGGAATAATGACTTAAAGTTAAATAAAATAGCAGGACAGCTAAGTGGTGGACAAATAAAAAAATTAGCTCTGGTCATGTCACTTGGTCGTTATCAATCCGAACAAATTGTTATGCTGGACGAGCCAACAGCAGGTTTACAAGGAAAACTACCTAATATGCTTGAACACGTTAACCTAATCATGATCACGCATGATTGAACCATTGAGGAAGAAAAAATGAACTTTAAAACAGGAAGAATGCTTATTATCATAATTTTTATTATGATATTGATTGGGTGTGATAATGATACAAAATCTGATATTCAAGAGCTCAAAATAGGAGCCATATTACCTTTAAGTGGTGATAATGGATCATATGGTGTGGATTGCAGAAAAGGAATGAGTGTTGCTATTGAACAATACAACTCAAATCATGATCAAAAAGTTAAAATTATTTATGAGGATAGTAAAGCTGAACCTAAAGTCGCAGTCAGTGCAATAAACAAACTTATTGGATTAGAAAAAATACCGTATGTACTGGGTGGTATGTTTTCTAGTACGACTATAGCTATTGCCAGTGTTGCCCAGGAAAACAAAGTCATAGTCATTTCTCCAACCGCAGCTTCAAAGGAAGTCACTAAAAAAGGTGATTATATCTTTTCCATTTATCCTACAAGTAAAATGGAAGGGGAGTTTATTGTTAAATATTTACTAAAGAAAAAAATAAAGAACATAGGCGTTTTAACTCAAAAAGTACAGGCTGCTGAGGAAATCTCAGAGGCATTAATAAAATCTTTTAAAAAATCAGGTGGTTTTGTTAAGTATAATCTTATAATTGAAAATAATGTAAAAAACTATCGCAATTATTTATTAAACATTAAAAATGAAGCTGTTGACGCAATTTTTTTATCTGGCTATAAAGATATGGTTGTAAACTTGATCAAACAAGCTAAAGAAATGGGATTGAATACATTGTTTATCTCACAATCCACGATGTATGATCAGTCAATTTTAAAAGATTATTCGGAAATTGTTAATGGACTGGTTTTCTCAGCTCCATTTTATAATGAATATCAAAAAACGACTGAAATTGAGCGCTTCAAATCATTATTTAGACAAAAATATAATAAATTACCAAATATTTGGAGTGCATATGGCTATGATGTTGTTAATATTTTATTAAACTCTATTGAACAATCAAAAAAGAATAAATCTAGTGTTCTAAATGAATTAAAGAACATCAAATTTGAAGGTGTCACTGGAAAAATGACTTTTGATAACAATAGAACTGCACTTAAAGCAATGCAAATGTTTATTGTTAAAGATAAAAAATTTGCTCTGGTAAAATAGGGGTTATTTTTGAAATTAATAAATTCTTGTGACTATCCATGAATGATAATGGCGTCCAACACTTTGCTCGTTTAAAGGAAACCAGTGATTTGGTTTGGCCCATTATTGAGCGTGAAGTCGAAAATCTATATGAGAATTTGAGAGTCTATGATGATGATAAGGCTGTGCTCAAAAGTGAAATGGAAGTTTTTTTTAAGAGAAGACGACATAAATTATTACTTCGTCCTTACTTAACACGCTTAGCTTATGAGTTTTATGGAGGTAAAGATTGGAAAAAAAATATTGATGTGTTCGCTGCAGTAGAACTGTTTAATATTTCAACTTATCAAAGTAATTTGTGCTTTGATAAAAAACTTATGAATGAGGTTGCTAATAACTCTAATCAATATATTGCCTCCATGTTAACTTTATCCTTGGCCACTAAATTGATTCAAGATAGCCAGATTTTCTCGTCAGAACAGAAAAACCGAGCAATACAATTACTTAATGAGTCTAACAATAAGGTTTACCTGGGACAATATATTGATTTGAATATGTTAACTTTTTCTAAATTTAAATCATATCAGTATCAGAAAAATCAATATGGTATTGTTCGATACAAGAAAAAACACTTCTATCATGACTATGTTGAGCGATGTAATAAAATTGGTGGAAGTACATTTGAGGTATGCCTTATTGGTGCGCTACTAAATTCAAATACTGATTTGGAAAAGGTTGAAGAGCTTAGAAATCTCTACTATAAATTTGGTTCG
>DRQV01000151.1 GCA_011371325.1 Thioploca sp. | reverse complement strand
AAATAAAAAAAGTTCACTTGCTAATTTAGAAGTAAATCATCAGAAAAATCAACAGCAAATAAGTTTATTAAGTGCAACTATTCAACAAATGGAAACTTTGCTTCAGCAAATTAACGTCGCAGAAACTAAATTAGTCAAGGCATTTACCACTCTTACTAATAATAGGGATTTAATTAAAGCTAAAATTGATGCTTTACAAGCTAAACGAGATATGTTAGAGGCTATGCGTACTGTGCAGGAATATGATACTTTTGCAGGAGATTTAGAAGATTTAGGTGGTGATATGGAAACTACTTTTGAAAGCATGCAAAAAGAAATTTATGCAATTGAAGCAGAGATTGAAGTAGAAAATCTATTAAATCAAGCTAATAAATTATAATTGGTTCTCATGTGGGAATCATCCATCATCTATGTTATTAAGAATATTTTTTTGTAGTTTGTTAATAGTTTGTTTACAATCTGTGCAAGCTAACGAATTGTCTGGCTATGTAGCTAATGAAATCCGTTATTTTACTCAAGAACCTTTAGAACCTAAACAATATGATGGATTTAATTTATCTATAGCTGGTCAATTGGAATATTATCATGAATGGGACAATGGTTATCAAAGTTTTTTGTTTGTACCATTTATACGGGTAGATCAACATGATTCGGAACGTAGTCATATAGATATTCGGGAACTAACTTGGCTGAAAGCTGCAAGTGATTGGGAATTAAGAATTGGAATTCGTAAATTATTTTGGGGAGTAACTGAATCCCAACATCTAGTTGATATAATTAATCAAAGTGATTATGTAGAACATCCTGATGGCGAAGATAAATTAGGTCAACCAATGATCAATTTAGCTTTGATTAGAGATTGGGGAACAGTAGATTTATTTATTTTGCCAGGTTTTCGAGAAAGAACTTTTCCAGCTCAAGATGGTAGATTGTTAAGTGGTGGTATTCCTATAGATACTGAACGATCACGTTATGAGTCATCTGCTGAAGAAAAACATATTGATTGGGCTGTGCGTTGGTCGCATACCATTGGAGATTGGGATATTGGCTTATCTCATTTTTCTGGTACTAGTCGTGATCCACGTTTGTTACCTAATTTTGAAACTTTAATTCCTTATTATGAACAAATTCAACAAACTGGACTTGATATACAAATAACTCAAGAGGATGTGTTGTGGAAGTTTGAGGCTATTTCACGTCAAAATAAGGATGAACGTTTTACTGCAATGACTGGAGGTTTAGAGTATACTTTTGTAGGAGTGGCAGACAGTAATGCTGATTTAGGTGTATTGGCAGAATATTTGTTTGATGACAGAGATGCTACTACTCCATTTGAAAATGATGTCATGTTGGGAATGCGTTTGACTCTTAATGATATCCAAAGTACTGAATTATTAGCTGGTACTATTTTAAGTGTAGAAAATGATGCTCGTTCTTATTTGCTTGAAGCAAGTCGTAGATTTGGAGATAATTGGAAACTAAGTTTAGAAGCCTATTTTTATTCCAATAATGCTCCAGTTAATGATTTAATGTATGGAATCAGAAATGAAGATTTTATGCAATTGACATTGGCGTGGTATTTTTAGAAATATATAGTGAATTAAGAGCTATCTTTTAAAGATAATAAGTTAAAAAACTTCCTATTAAAATGAAATTTATATGATTTTTAATATTTTAGTTCTTAATTCACTAATTTACAATTAATTTGATATCTATTTATGTTTAGCAAACGGCATTGGTAAATTTGTTGAGATCGAAGTTGTTGGAGTTCCTAGTTCTTCTAATACAGAAGTTGTTGGAGTTGCCAATTCTTCCTTTGGTTCTGCAATTGTTATTAATTCTTCTCGTTTTTTTGCCAAATCATCCACTTTGTATTCAGATAATTCATATACCCAACCAACAAGTTTAGTATTTAACGATTCTATCTGTTTATGAACATCAACTTTTTCTTCTGATTTAGAATCTTTCTCTTCAGAATTACTTTCTTTAGCAATTACGGCTTCTGGATTAAACTTAGCGGTAAATGTAGCATAGTTTTTATCATTCTGTTTAGCTACTTGCATAGTTACTTCTAAACCATCAAAAGTAGTAAATATTGCTGTAATTTCAGGTTTTAATTCCAATTCATCCGCTGCTATAACATCATCAAATTCTAAGTTACTTAATGTAGTAGCAATATTTTTCAGCATATAAGGCATTTTAACCGTACCATTTGCAGGTAAATTAGCCAATTGAAATTCTTCATCATCTGGTGTATTTTTGAAAATTAAAATATCTTCACCAATAGTAACCTTACGAACTCTATCATTTTTTATATCAATTATTTGACGTTCTAACCAGTCAGTCAATTTATTTTCTACAGATAATTTACCTAAAACTAACCAAGCTTGTTTATCATCCACTTTACGCACATAAATCTCATTACGAGTAGAATCAATTTTAGCTATTTGACTATTACCAATAATAAGACTAGCTAATGAATCTGAATTAGTTTTTAAAGTCAATATAACAGATTGTCCATCTGGAACATCATCCACTCCAATTTTAGAATAAAGCTCTGAATTGCTAGTCTTAGCTTCCAAAATAGTTAACTCAGTCATCGCCAATAATAAATTATTGACCTTATCTGTTTCTACCGGATAATTATATTTCTCCTGCATTTGCCAATTCCAATTTTCATCACGTATCATAGTAATAGTTTCAGTATTGGTCTGGACATTAACAGTTGTTACTTGATCAATAGTTGCTGCTAATTGTGGAAATAATTTACCTTTTTTAAGTGGCGTAACTTCGGTTTGAGTCAGCGATGCTGCTACAATAACCACTACCATAGTGACAACTACTAATACACTAAGGCCCTTAATATTCACTTATTATTCCTCATAGTTAATATATTAATACAAAATCACTTTTGCTAACTTTACAAATTGGACATACCCAATCTTCTGGAATATCCTCCCAACGAGTTTTAGGAGCTATTCCTTCTTCTGGTAAACCATCAATTTCATTATAAATAAAGTTACAAGTAATACATCTATAACTTTCATACTCATTCGACATAAAATACCTGTTTAAATTAAAAAAACACAACTATTATTTAATAACTCTTATTAGCTATTTCAATAGAAGAATAATATATTTTCTATATTTGGTAATATTAACCTAAATTAAATATAAGGAAAGTGCAATACAGAGAAATAATCCTTATCACATCTCCTAACAAAAATACAATCTCATCAAAATATTATGACATATTAAGTAGAATTTAGAAAGTATTTAAGATAAGAATTAAATTATGGAAAAGAAGTATTTTTAAGATAGGGTAAACAATTTTAATATATATTGAAAACCAATAGGATAGTGTACTATCTATTAGAAATGGATGGAGTTTGCTATAAGCATAAATTGATTGGAAAACTAATCTACTTGAAAATTTTAATTGCATTTCACGCTGTAAGTTAGACCGTTTTCCAATCTATCATAACACTAAATTTAGTTT
>DRQV01000150.1 GCA_011371325.1 Thioploca sp. | reverse complement strand
GCTGCAAGCATGGCTAAAAAAACTGGTACAAAAATTACGATAAATCGACCGATTACTTTACCCCAATACCAAGCAGGTAATGAAACCGGTAGAGATAACAAATATTCAAACACTCCAGCTTCTTTATCACCAGCTACCGAACGTACTGTGCTTATTAATACGAATATTGGTAATATAGCCATACATAATTGAATATAGATCAGTAATAAACGGGTTAAACCAGTAAAACCCATAATTTGTGATTCGGTTAGACCAAATATAAATAATAAGACAATTATACTGCCAAACACTATGGTATATAGTAAAAACCAACGAGCTCGTAATGATTCAGCAATATCTAATAAGGCGGTTAACCATAAGTGTTTCATATTTTAGTATCCAGTATGAAATAGTGATAAATTTTGATTACTTAACTGAAGTTATTTAGAAATCCACCTCGTTCTCCGGTTAGTAATCTGCGTAATATTAGTTATCGATAGATTTGTTTAATTTGCTATCTATTTAATGGAAGCATATCAAGTAAAACGCCAACGTAAGACTATATAACTACTAATAAAAAATAGTAAACTAGCGGAAATAATGTATGCTAAAGGCCACCATAAATGTTGCATATTATCACGAGCGATAAAAAATGAACTTACTAATGAAGTGTTTTTTGCTTGCACTAGATTTAATTCACTATTATCTCTGGGGTTAATTTGTAACTTTAAAATTCCTCCTTGAGCATATGTATCAGTTGTTAAAATAGCTTCAAATGCCCACCTTTGGATGGTGATGGCACTTAAAGAATTTGCAATATACGACCAATTACTAGTTTGCAAATCAACAGGTGGCCGTAGTAAACCACCGAATAATAATTGGGGAATCATTAATAATGGTATTAAAGTTAAAGTAACTCTATAGCTAGTTACTAAAGCAGAAATGAATAATCCCATAGAAGCAGCCATAAAAGCTGTTAACCATAAAATAAGCCAGATTACTATTATATTTGGCCAAATTGATCCCAATAATAACGGAACAACTAAAATGGATAATAAGCCAGTTTGAATACTCAAAATAAGCATCAAAACTAAACTTTTTGCAGTTATATAAGGTAGTATTAATAGATAAGAACGGCTTTCTCGTTTTAAAATATGTTGCTCAGTAACAATTTCTTTACATGATCCCATAACTCCAAACCAGATACTGGCAGCAACCAATAAAAAATATACACTCCCACGTCGCATACTAGCCATATCACTAATTAATTCAATTTTAGCTTCGATTAATAAGTTTGGTATCCTTAGGTTTTTTTTAGTAAAAAATGGTTTAATCGTATTATTAATATATTCATATCTTTGTTGAATATTAATATTTTGAGCCAAAGCATTAGCATATCTATAAAGTTTATCAATATTAACTGTTTTTTTAGCCTGTTCTAACGGTTGTTTCATTTGGCCAAAATAATATAAAATCTTTGCAGCCTCATCAAAGTTATGTTTATCATGCTCAAAATTATAAAAAGCAACGATAATTAAACTTGCAATAAGAGGAACTTGTAAAAATATTAATGATAAGTTGAGTTTATCTGCAATAATAACTTGTAAATTACGTTGTATTAACACAACTAATTGATTTACATGCTGTTTATATATCATATTTAAACACGTAAATATCCTGAGATTGGGCAACTTGAAATAAAGTTCTTTGTTTGTCTATGGTCCCATTTGGGAAATAACCAACTAAGTTAAATCCTTGCATCATTTGTTTGATGAAATCTGGAGTATGATGAGAGGCATAGTAATTAGAACCGTTATTAGAGCCACTTTCTATAAAACCTTTGTCTAAAAATTGTTGAATTTTATCTGGTTCTTGCCAAATCCATTGCGTACATAAATTTCTCCATGCAAAGTAATTAATATATAACCACTTGGTTTTACAATTCTTTTAAGTTCTTGAATCCAAAGTTTTTGAACATCGAGAGATAAATGGGTAAATACTGAAACTAAATAAATTAAGTCAAATTTATCATCCGCATAAGGCAGTGGTGGCAATAAGCTATTTTCTATGCAAGTTGCTTGTTTGGCTAAATTTTGTTGTACCCAGTTAAGTAAATTTGGATTAAAATCGCAACCGTTTAAATCGATATGTGGACATAATAAATGCCAACCAACTAATAATCTACCAGTGCCACAGCCAAAATCTAATAATGATTTGATCCGTGTTAAGTCAATTCCAGAATTTTGTAAATATTTATGTAAATTCATCACTCCTGAAATAATAGAATCTCTATATTCAGCGACGTTATAATGGCCTTGAGTTAAATAAATTAAATCAGGTTCAGGTTGTGGTATTAAAGCCAATTGTTGGTTAAGTTTAGTAAAATATTCTTGTTGATTAATGATACTTGCAACATCAAATTGGAAAAATAATTCTGTAGATTGATCAGCAAATACTATTTCAAAGGTTAAATCAGCTTTTGCTACTTCTAATGGAAAACTAAAACCACAGGTTTTTACCGCTGGTATGCTGGGAATATAAGTTGCAATGTCTTCCCGAGGCAAATTAACCATAAAATTCCCGATTAATTCCTCATCAGCATATACATTTAAACTAGTAATTTTTTGACTACCAAAATTAAATACCCAACCAGAAAATACATTAACTTTATCAATTCTTAGCAAATGATATTTTGGGGTTTCCAACAAATAAACAATTGGATCATATTGCATAAATTTTATCTCAAATTACCTTGTTTATCTTGAATGGACATCAAGCCTATCTCGTAAGTTATCGCCCAAAATATTAACCGACAACACTATTAATAATAATGCCAATCCAGGAGCTAATACCATATGAGGAGCCATTAACATATAGCTAGTACCATGCTTAATCATGCTGCCCCACGATGCCATTGGAGGCTGTACACCCAATCCTAAAAATGATAGCCCAGCTTCTGCTATCACCACTCCTGCTATACCAAAAGTAGCTTCAATTAATAATGGAGCTAATAATAAAGGTAAGATATGATAACGTAAAATTCGCCCAGTTTTAGCCCCTAATGCAATAGCTGCTAATACATGATCTCTATTTTTTAAGGATAAGGTTTGAGCTCTAGCTAGTCTAGCAAATCCTACCCAGCCAACTACTGACAGAGCGAACACTATATTCTCAATTCCTGGTCCTAAAATTCCAGATAATGCTATAGCTAATAAAATTCCTGGGAAAGCTAAAAATATATCCATGATACGGACAATGATCAAATCAATATAGCCACCAAACCAACCACTTAAAATACCAATTAAAGTTCCTACTATTAGAGAAACTGAAATAACTCCAAAAGCTACTAAAAATGAAGTTTTAGCTCCTAGAATTAACCGATCCAAAATTGGCCGACCTAAATCATCATAACCCAACCATTCAGTTAATGATGGAGCTTCTAAAATATTGGGTAAGGTTATATGATTAGGTTGTAAGGGTAACCAATGGCCTAACATAGCCGATAAAAACCAGATGAATAAAATAGATGCAGGAATAATAATTTTAAGCACTGTAGTTTACTCGTGGATCTAACCAGGTGTAAATTAGATCAGTTAAAGTATTTACCAAAACATAACTAAGACTAATCAATAAAATACAAGCTTGAACGACTGGATAATCCCTCCGTTCAATAGATTCAATTGTCAATTGACCTATTCCAGGCCAAGCAAATATAATTTCAGTAATCACCGCTCCACCCAACAAAGTGCCAAGTTGTAAACCTAATACTGTGATAAGTGGTAAAGAAGCATTGCGTAACGCATGATGAATAACTATTGCTGATTCTCGTAAACCTTTGGCACGAGCAGTACGAATGTAATCTTCATTTAGTACTTCTAATAAAGTTGACCGAATCATACGAGCTAAAATTGCCGCCAAGGCAGTTCCTAAGGTTAAAGCAGGTAAAATTAATGATAATAAGCTGTCATTACCACTGACTGGTAACCAGCCAAAAGTTAGTGAAAACAAATATATCAACATTGGTCCTAACCAAAAATTAGGGATTGAAACTCCTAATAAAGCAAATACCATTGCAATATTATCATACATGCCATCCTTCCGTAATGCAGCAATGCTTCCTAGTGGAATAGCTAGTATTAACGCAACTAATAAGCCAGCTATAGCTAGTTCTAAGGTAGCAGGTAGCCGTTCCCATAACATATCAATAATTGGATTTTTTGAATATAATGAAATACCTAAATCTCCCTGGAATAACCCTGATATATATGATTGCCATTGAGTTAATAATGGCTGATCTAAACCCAAACTAGTTCGTAATACTTCTTGATCTACAGAAGTAGCTGACTCCCCAAGCATAGCCTGTACCGGGTCGCCAGGTACAAGATGAATTAGCAAAAATACTAATGTAACTACCCCTAACATAACTATTAATGTACTAAATAAACGAGAAAACAAAAATGATAACATTTAGACTTACCTGAAAATATTTTAAGCAAATTGTTTCTACATAACATGATGATAGGGGTAATCCCTCGTGGTTATCCTAATTGCTATTTTGAACTATATAGCAAACCTAGTATAAAACGGTTAAAATATTAAAATTTTATACTTGTTTGACTATACAAAGTTCAACTATTGTAAATTTCTTTATTTAAACCATTTTCACTTTTAGCAATTATAACCGTTGCCGCCGCATCACCAGTTACGTTGATCGCAGTCCGCATCATATCTAACAATCGATCTACTCCAATTATCAATGCAATTCCTTCAACTGGTAAACCTACTTGATTCAAGACCATAGCCAACATAATTAACCCAACGCCAGGCACTCCAGCAGTTCCTATTGAAGCCAAAGTTGCTGTCAAAATTACCATTAAGTAATCCGACATTGTTAAATCAATACCATACACATTAGCAATAAAAACTGTTGCTACTCCTTGCATTATAGCAGTACCATCCATGTTAATAGTAGCACCTAAAGGAATCGTGAAAGAAGCTACAGAATTATCTACTCCAAATCTATTTGTTGAGTTTTCAATATTAACTGGAATGGTAGCATTACTACTAGCAGTACTGAAAGCAAATATCTGAACTCTACGCATTTTACTAATAAATTTTCTAATACTGAGGCCAGATAAAACCTTAAGCAGTATTGAATAAGATATAAGACCATGCAATAATAATGCAGTCATCACTACTATGAAGTAACCAAGCAATGGTTTGATTAAATCGATACCTTGCAAAGCAAAGGTCTTCGCTATTAAGCAAAAAATTCCCAATGGAGCTAGTTTCATCAATATATTGACCATTTGCATCATGATAGCATTGTAATCATTAAAATGTTTTTCAATTCTCTTACCAGATTCACCAGCCATTACAATTGCTATCCCAAATAATATGGAAAATACAATTAATGGTAACATTTCACCATTAGCCATCGATTCTATCGGATTATTTGGTATCATATTAATAATAGTTTGAGCTAAAGAAGGGGATTCTTTAGCAACAAATTCAACCGTCTCCACAGATTGTTGATTAAAACCTTCGCCAGGTGCTATCGTAACAGACAGTCCCAATGCTAAAGTAATAGCTAATGCTGTGGTTAAAATATAAAACAACAGAGCCTTGCCACCTAAACGACCTAATTTATTAATATCCCCCAAAGATGCAGTACCACATACTAAGGAAATAAATACCAACGGTACAACTAACATTTTTAACGAATCAATGAAGATTTGACCGATTACATAGAATATATTATCAATTAAAATCGTCCTGATGAAAGGCACTTCCATAAAAAATATATTTAAAACACTACCTAATATTCCCCCAAATAACATAGCAAGTAAAATAGTGGTAGTTAAGTTCTTAGATTGCATTTTTGATTATCCAAATTAATTTATATTTAACGAACTATAGCATTTTTCAATTGAATATATTATAACAGTAATTGCTATTAATAGTTTCTAAGCTTGTAT
>DRQV01000149.1 GCA_011371325.1 Thioploca sp. | reverse complement strand
TTATATCATTCATTATAATTATTATTAAATTAAAGTTTAATTAAAACCATATATTATTGCTAAATTAGTAATTACTGATATATTTTAGCAACTAATCTAATAGATATTCAGGATAATTAATTGCGAATGGTTAACTGTGAATTTATTAATTTGTTAATGAAAATCATTAGTAATTAATCATTCTTGATTCACTAATTCCCAATTATAAAGTACAATCATACCTATAAGCCTATTAATAATCTAAAAATATGTTTATAGAATATAGTTGATTTTTATTGCTTATTAAAGATACAATGTTATGCTGTATTTAGTGAATAGTATTTGTATATTATGTTAAAGTTTAATAACAACATATTAAATCTCAAAAAAAAATTTGGAATGTTGGTGAGTATATAAGATGAAACGTACAATTTTCTTTCTAATTGTAATGCTACTCCATTCGGCATCATGTTTTGCTGCTGGGAAAAGATTTACCTTTATAACTGTGGATTTTCCTCCCTATTATGGTTCAGAGTTGCCAAATAACGGTTGGGTGTCTGAAGTTGTTAGAACTGCTCTGGAACTTCAAAAGTATGAAGTTGAATTTAAATTTAGCTCGTGGACAGATGCACTAGAATATACAGGGGGAGGAGATTATGATGCGTTATTAGGTGCTTATCGAACTTCTGAAAGAGCAAAAAATTATTTCTTTTCTGCTCCTATTGGACAAGTCAGGACTGGTTTCTTTAAGAATAAGGAAGCTAATATTTCATTCACAGAATTACCAGAACTGAAAAATTATAAAATTGGAGTTGTAAAAGGTTATGCAACTAGTAAAAAATTTGATTCTGCTGATTATCTAAAGAAAATTCCAGTTGCCAGTTTGGATGATGGCTTAAAAATGTTATATGAAGGTAAGCTTGATTTAATGGCTGATAGTAAATCTGTGGGTAACTATCGTTTAACTAAATTTTTAGAAAAGGATATACCCGGTATTGCTGATAAAATAGAATTTATTAAACCTGTTCTTGCTATGAATAAAATTTACATTGCTATTTCTAAAAAAGCGATTAACGCTCAGAAAAAGTTAATAGATTTTAATAAAGGACTAAGAAAAATTTATAAAAATGGTTCTTTTAAAAAGATAAAAAGAAAACATGCGATAAAAAAATAGTTGTTGGTTGGGTTCAAACCCAACCAGTAATTATTTTAATTTATCAGTTATAATAATCTTAGGTTTAGATTGAAATCTTACTCGTTTTTGCATAGCAGGATTAAGATAAACTATTCCAGCAGTATCTATAAGCATTGCGTATTTAATTCCCATTTGGGTAGCAATTTTATGCCAATCTTTTAAACCGGCTATCATTAACGCTGTCGTAGCAGCATCGGCAATTGCAGCGTTCTTATGTATTACTGTAACTGAGGTTAATTCCTTAGTTGGTTGGCCATTACGAGGATCAATAATGTGAGAATACCGTTTGCCTTCTATTTCATGAAAACGTTCATAATCGCCAGAAGTAATAATACTTTCCTCTCCTTGTATGGTTATTGCCGCTAAAATTCCTCCATTACGGGGATGTCTAACCCCAATTAACCAAGATTGTTCTCCTTTTTGGCCAATTGCTTTAAGGTTACCACCAGCATTGACAATAGCATTATTGATTCCAAGCTGTTGCAGTTTTTTAATTGCTAAATCAATAGCATATCCTTTAGCAAATGCCCCAAAATCTAATTGAACAATTGGATTATGTGAAAATATCTGTTGCTCATTAATATAAATATCATTCATACTAGGGGTGAGAAGTTTAGCGATTTCTTGTTCTGATGGAATAGTAAAATTATTTGATAAATCATCACTATGAAATCCCCATAAAGATATTAATCTACCGATAGCTGGATTAAATAAACCATCGCTTTGATTATAAAGTTGTTGAGATTTTTTTAATATTAATAATAAGTTAGGGTCTTGCACAGTCCAAGTTTGTCCATTCGCAATTGCCTTATTTAAATCTGTTAATTGACTGTTATGCCACGGATGCCAATTATTATGCATAGTTTGAAAATCTTTAGCAATAATATTAATTGCATTATTCGCAACTTGTTCATTGACTCCCCAAATTTTTATTTCTACTAGAGTTCCAAACACATACAATTGTTGTTGATGTAATTGGTTACTACAACTACTTAAAATAATTATTAGAAATATTAATTTATAAATTTTCATGGTAACTCGTATAATCAAAATTTATTCGTAACTTGTGATAATTCCAAGTTTATTAAATAAGTTGTGATCATGTTCGGTTGATTTATTATCAGTAGTTAATAGTTTTTCTCCATAAAATACTGAATTTGCTCCTGCTAAAAAACATAATGCTTGTAATTCATCATTCATTTCTGTTCTGCCCGCAGATAAACGGATATTAGAACTTGGCATTAAAATTCTAGCTACCGCAATACAACGTACTATTGCAAATGAATCAAGTTGTTCTGCATGTTCTAATGGAGTTCCTGCTATTGGAACTAACTGATTAATTGGAACACTTTCTGGATGAATAGCTAAATTAGCCAAAGTTTGCAATAATTCTGCTCTGTCTTGTACTTTTTCACCCATACCAATTATTCCACCACAACATATTTTTAAATTGGCTTTGCGTACATTAGTTAGAGTGTTAAGTCGATCTTGATAAGTGTGAGTACTAATAACTTTAGGATAATATGTTGCGGAGGTATCAAGATTATGATTATAATAATCTAAACCGGCTTCGCTCAATTGTTGGGCCTGTTGATCATCCAGCATACCTAAAGTTAAACAAGTTTCTAAATCCTCAGCTTTAACCGCTCGTATTATATCTAATATTTGTTTAAAATCCCTTTCCTTTGGGCTACGCCAGGCAGCACCCATACAAAATCTACTAGCTCCATTTGCTTTAGCTTGTTTAGCTTCTGCAACAATAGCATCTATTGCCATTAATGGTTGTTTTTCGAGTTCAGTTTTAAATCTAGCACTTTGGGAGCAATAACCACAATCTTCAGAACATGCTCCAGTTTTTATATTTAATAAAGTGCTTAATTGAAGCTGATTAGGGTTAAAATTAGTTCGATGAATAGATTGAGCTTTAAAAATCAAATCATTAAATGGAAGATTAAATAACTCTAGTATTTCTGTTAATTGCCAATCATGGCGTATAGGTTCTGCAAGCATAATTTTATATATTTTTATGTATCAATATTGCAAAATATCCTTAATCTAAAGAATATTATTTAAGTGACTAATATCAAAAATAATGGATTTAAATAGTTATTGTTTCAAGTTGTAATTTTGTAAAGGGTAAAATTATAATGTTATAATCTTTAAATTGTTATTTAAAATATAGTAAATTTATGGAAAAGTATAAATATCTAGTCTGAATGGAAAATGATCAATTACTTATAGAAATAATTCAAAATGGGTTACCGCTTGTTTCACATCCTTATGCGGCGATAGGCAAACAAATTGGCCTAACTGAGACTGAAGTAATCAATAAACTAAATAGTCTCATTGAAACTGGTATAATTAAAAGATTTGGAATTGTAGTATATCATCGTAAATTAGGTTATCGGGCTAATGCAATGGTGGTATGGGACATTCCTGATGTAAAAGTTGATTTAATAGGGCAGAAATTAGGAAAATTTAAATTCGTAACTTTATGCTATTTACGCTCTCGACATTTACCCGATTGGCCTTATAATTTATACTGTATGATTCATGGTATGGATAAAGAAGTAGTTCTGCAAAAAATAGCCAAGTTAACTGAACAGTGTGAGTTAAACCAATTTCCACAACAGATTTTATTTAGTAAACATTGTTTTAAACAGCGTGGAGCAGTTTACTATCCTAGTTCAACTAACTAAATTTATTAAATTAGTCTAAATTCACATATGATAGTTTTATGTCAACGATTATTATTGAACAGGTTTCAAAACAATTTAAACAGCACACGGTTTTGGCAAATATAAATTTGCAGGTTCAGCCAGATGAACATATTGCCTTAATAGGTTCAAATGGAGCTGGTAAAACTACTTTAATGCGTTGTTTATTAGGGGAATATCAATATGAAGGTTTAATTACTATTAATGGTTTAAATCCACGTCAAAATCGGCAAACTATATTAAAACGAATCGGATTTGTTCCCCAGTTGCCACCTCCATTAAAAATGCCAGTTGGGCAGTTAATAAGATTTGCGGCTGGAGTTTGTGATACTGATCCTAAAAATATAGTGAATATCACTAAGCAATTAGGTTTGGATATTCAAACAGTTACTCATAGAGCTTTTAATAAACTTTCTGGTGGTCAAAAGCAAAAACTGTTGATTGCCATTGCATTAGGACGCAATAGTGATATTTTGATTATGGATGAACCAGCTGCTAATTTAGATCCAGAAGCCAGAGAAATATTTTTAAAACTATTAGAAGTAGAACATGCAATTACTCTTATATCTAGTCACCGTTTGAATGAAATTACTACTTTAGTAAATCGAGTAGTAGAGCTAGATATGGGTAAAGTTATTTTAGATAATAATTTGAGGAACTAGATGAAGATTTCGATGAAATTATATTGGCTAAGTATTTTAATTGTATTGGTAAGTTGTACTAAAGGTCAAACTGGACCAATAGAAATTACTTTAGATAGAGATAAATGTGATAGATGTCAAATGGTTATCAGTGATAAATATTTTGCTGCCCAAGTCCGAGGTGGGCCTAAAAATAAGGTTTTCCTATTTGATGATATTGGTTGTGCGGTAAATTGGCTCAATAAACAGGCTTGGACAGATGATGCTAAAATTTGGGTAGCAGATTATGAGACTGGAGTTTTACTCGATGCTAGTGTTGCTCATTATGTACCAGAAAAAATTACTCCTATGAATTTTGGTTTTGGAGCAACTTTAAAAGAAATGCCTACAAGTATCAATTTTAATACTCTTAAACACCAACTATTAGTTAATAAACACGGTTCACATTAATTATCAGTAAATTAAAATGACTAAAGATGATACTAATGACTATTACAATTATGATGTTGAAGATAAACAGGAACGATTGTTTCCAGAAAAACCTCTGCCTCTAAGAAAAAAGCTATTCAGTGGTTTAGAAAAATTACCAAATATAAATGTACATGGCATATTGAATTTGCTAAAACAAAAAGTTTATTCTTTAGCTCGTATTCGTCCTCGTTATACCGAAAATTTAGCTCATACGCCAGTACATTACACTACTGCTTTAGCTCATATCCGTCCTCGTTATACCGAAAATTTAGCTCATACGCCAGTACATTACACTACTGCTTTAGCTCATATCCGTCCTCGTTATACCGAAAATTTGGCTCATACGCCAGTACATTACACTACTGCTTTAGCTCATATCCGTCCTCGTTATACCGAAAATTTGGCTCATACGCCATTACATTACACTACTGCTTTAGCCCATGTCCGTTCTCGTTATACCGAAAATCTGGCTCATACACCAGTGCAAGGTATTGATCCATTAGTAGATATTCCAGATAATACTTATATGAATCGGAGAAAACAGCGTTATCATTTTGAATGGTAATTAATATATAGTGAATAGGTTATTTTGCCGTTTGGGTAGAGATATTTGCAAGCTAAGTTTTTGGATTTCATCCCAAACATTACCACCGTGCAAACCCTTTACAATACGTTCTATTTCTAAACTACGTTTTAAAAACTGTTGCCAAGTTTTGGGATGAGGATGTCTTTTTATAGCATTTGCCATTATATTTTTTCTATTTTGCCAGATGCGGTAATTTTTAAATACCTGTTCTTGTCGTTGGCCTGTTTGTAATTCATAAGCCATATGAGATAAATTGCGGATTTCTCTATCCAAAGCCCAAGCAACTAAAATTGCCTCAATTTTTCCAGAACGTAAATTTTGTAATTGTCGTATACTACGTTGTACATTACCTAGTAAGATTGTATCTACCCAACTAAAAACTTCAAAACGAGCATTATCAGTTATTGAATCTAATACTTGTTTGGTAGTAATATTACCAGAACCATATAATAAATATAATTTTTCTATCTCCTGAGAACAAGCTAATAAATGTCCTTCAGATCGTTCAGCAATTATATTAATTACCTCAGTAGTAGCTTGTAATTTATATTGCATCATACGTTTAGCTATCCAATTAGGTAGCTGTGATATATCCATTGGCCAAACTTGAATTATTACCCCATATTTGTCCAAATTAGTAAACCATTTGTTTTTTTGCTTACTTGCATCTAATTTGTCTGATGTTATAAGTAAAATAGTATCGTTTGGTAATTTATCAGTATAAGATTTTAATGCTTTAGTACCTTCATTACCGGGCGATTTGTTACCCAAATGCAGTTCTAATAAACGTTTGCTTGCAAATAAAGATAAACTATTAGCTTCATTATCAAGATTAGACCAAGAAAAACCGGTTTCTACAGTTAATATCACTCTTTCAGTGAAAGCTTGTTTACGAGCAGCAGTTCGTAATATATCTGCACATTCCTTCATCTGTAGAGGTTCATCACCGGTCAACAAATATATTGGTGCAAGTGGAACTAGATGATTTTTTAACTGATTAGATTTTATTTTCATTATGATCCATGGTTATTTCCTATTCTTGGGGGACTAATTGTATTTAAACATATATTTAGTTAGGCGTAATCCAAATTGTAAAAATATCAAACTCCAAGAAAATATTCGTTTCATTCCTAATATATTTAGTTTGAAATATATTAAACAAATCAAAGCAACTTAGTTCCTAAATTTTCATAGGTAAATGTACCAATCAGCAGAATTATTATAAATGAAAACCTATAGAATTTATTAATTTTAAAATGCGTAATATCAGTTATAATAATATATTATGAAAGATCACTTAAAAATTTTTTAGAATAAAGTCACAGGTATAAAATGAAATTTGTTTTATTATTTACTATCTTATTTGCATCACCATTAATATCAGCTGATTCATTACTAGATAAAATTAAATGTATTAATTCTGAAGACGGAAAACCTATAATAGTTGATAATACATTAAAATGTGATTTGCGAACCGTTTATGATGAAAACTTAGCTAAAAAAACTTTTGGATTTGTAAAACGCATTGATTTTGCATCGGATATTCAACTTACTGTAAATCCACAGACATTAATGAAAATTTTAGGAGAAAATACAATCACTTTACCAACTCAACCAGTGTCAGTTAATATTATAGTTGGAGATGAACAAGTGTTACCTACTACAATGA
>DRQV01000148.1 GCA_011371325.1 Thioploca sp. | reverse complement strand
ATTTCCAGCTTTAGTAAATATTTAAAAATAAATTGCAGAATCTCAAAATCATTTTTTAAATCAAATAGATCCAAAGTAATAGATGGGGTATCAATTTGAAATAATAAAGCTTTTTGTCCCATTGCTAATAATTGTTGAGCCATTTCAAATGCAACTAAACCGCCAAATGAAGCGCCACCTAATAAGTAAGGACCCTCTGGTTGTACGGTTCGCATAATGGTAAGATAATGAGTTGCCATTGCTTCAACTGTGGCCAATGGTTCAGCTTCACCGGCCAATCCAACCGATTGGAATCCATACACTGGTAATTGACCACTGAGACAGTTAGCTAAATCTCGATAAAAGAATACCTGCCCATCTATTGGATGGACTAAGAATAATGGTTTTTTATGTTCACTACCAGCTTGAATTTTTACCAAAGAAGTAGGAGTTTTATCAGCTGGAATATCCTGCACTGCTATATCTGCATCGATTAAATCAGCTAATTTAGCCACAGTTGGATTACTTAAAAAATCTTGTACTGATAAGTCGGTTTGTAATTCTTTACAGATTTCTGCTACTAATCTACTAGCTAATAAAGAACTACCACCCAACTCAAAAAAGTCATCATGAATGCTTAACCGCTTAACTCCTAAAACTCGTATCCAAACTTCAGCAATTTTTTGTTCTTTGGGATTGCGTGGTTCTTCAATTTGCGGTAATTCCTGATCTGAAACAGAAGCTTGTTCCTCCCGTTCTAATTCATCCAGTCTGGATAATGATAGTTGTGTTTTTTTCTCACTAGTGTTACTTTCTTTTGGCGGGTCAATCCAATGGCGTTGGCGTTCAAATGGATAAGTTGGTAATGGAACCCTATGCCGAGTTTCATTTTCATAAAATTTAGACCAGTCGATATTAGTTCCAGCTAACCATAATTTTCCTAAATTAGTAAATAAAAATGCTATATCAGATTGCTCATCTTTAACATGTCGAATTGAATTTAATATTGTTTGCTCGGATTTTTTAGCATGGTGTTGCTTGGCCAAAGTGCTTAAAGTACGTCCAGGACCAACTTCTAGTAAAATTTGTTCCGGGTCTTGCAATAAATTTTGTAATCCAGCGGCAAACTGAACAGTATTGCGTAAATGTTTTGCCCAATAATTTGGATCAGTGGCCTCGCTTTTGGTAATCCAATTGCCTGTTACATTAGATAAATAAGGAATCTGTGGAGCTTGCAATTTAACCTGTTTAACTTGATCAGTAAATGCAGCTACGATAGGTTGCATCATTGCCGAATGGAAAGCATGAGAAGTATACAACATACTACATTCTATATCTTTTTTAACCAATTGCTGTTCAAATTCTTTGATTACATCAGTTTCTCCAGCAACTGCACATAAAGCAGGGCCATTAATTACTGCTATGGATAAACTCTCTGGTAGTAACGGTTGCAATTCTTCTGGAGCTAATGGTACGGCCAGCATAGAGCCTATTGGCATGGTTTGCATCATTTTGCCTCTAGCCGCTACTAATGCTAAGGCATCTTCCAAAGAAAATACTCCAGCTAAACAAGCTGCTACATATTCACCGATACTATGACCAATCATGGCTTGCGGTTGAATTCCCCATTCCATCCATAATTTGGCTAATGCATATTCAATTACGAATAAAGCTGGTTGGGCAATTGCGGTTTGTTGCAACTGTTCTGAAGTATCTTCAATAGTCGGATAGAGTATATCCCGTAAATCTAAATCCAAATGTGGTTTTAAAATTTCGGCACAAGTATCAATAGTTTGTTTAAATAATGGTTCTACTTCATACAGTTCTCGTCCCATATTCACATATTGCGAACCTTGACCGGAAAACATAAATGCTACTGGACGTTCAGTTGCTTTTTGGAAATCAGTAGCAATTTGTTTAGGTGGTAACTCGGTTAAATTGCCATTATTTTGACAGACTAAAATTCTTCGATAATTAAAAACTTTACGACCCATTTGCAGAGTATAGGCAACATCAGCTAAATTAGTTTTAGATTGCTCTATGGATTTAGCTAAATTAGTGGTTATCGTATCAAGAGCAGAGTTAGTTTTAGCCGATATTGTCAGCAACTGATAAGGACGATTTGATGGAGCTGAAATCGGTGGAGTAGGTGCTTCTTCTAAGATGATATGAGCATTAGTACCACCAATCCCGAACGCATTAACTCCAGCTCGCCGTGGAACTCCATCAGTTTTCCAGTCTTTTAATTCGGTATTAACTATGAAAGGACTGTTGGCAAAGTCAATTTTAGGATTTGGAGTTTTAAAATTAATACTTGGGGGTATTTGTTTATTTTTTAATACTAGAATAGCTTTCAAAAGTCCAGCAATTCCAGCTGCATGATTAAGATGACCAATATTTGGTTTGGCAGAAGTTATAGAACAAAATTGAGTCTTTTTTGAATCAGAAGTTGCCCGAAACGCCTTAGTTAAGGCTGCAATTTCGACTGGATCGCCTAATTCAGTGCCAGTACCATGAGCTTCTATATAAGTTACTGTATCTGAATTTATTCCTGCTAAAGAAATTGCTTCAGCGATAACTTCTGCTTGTCCATCTACACTTGGAGCAGTGTAACCAATTTTAGTATTACCATCATTATTCAGAGATGAAGCTTTGATAACCGCATGAATAGTATCACCATCAGCAATCGCATCTTCTAATAGTTTCAAAACTACTACACCAACTCCAGCTCCAGTGGCAATCCCTTTACTTTCAGCATCAAAAGTTCGGATATGGCCATCGGGAGAATAGATCATACCTTCTTGAAATAAATAACCTTCTTTAGGAGGAACTCGCAGAAAACTAGCTCCTGCCATAGCCATATCACATTGATAATTAAGCAAAGCCTGACAAGCAAGATGAATAGCGACTAACGATGTAGAGCAAGTAGTACCAAGACTAATACTAGGGCCGGTCAAGTTCATATGAAACGAAACTCGCATAGGCATAGTATCTTTATGATTAGTCAAGGCCATTTCCAGCCGATCTATCGTTGGAAAGTCAACTAAATTATTGGGTAAAATATTTCTAAGCAAATAAGTACTAAAAGAAGTACCAGCATAAACTCCGACGTGACCATCGTAATGTGCAGATTCATAACCAGAATTTTCCCACGCTTCCCATGCACATTCTAAAAAAATCCGATGTTGGGGATCTAAAATACGAGCATCTCTTGGACTCATATCAAAAAATGGAGCGTCAAACATTTCTATATCGTCTAATAATCCATGAGCTTTGACAAAAGCTGGGTCTTGCAGATATTTTGGATTTAAACCAGATGCAATAGCTTCTTCATCACTGAAGGAAGATATTGATTCAACTCCATTTTTTATATTATTCCAAAATTCGTCTAAATTTTTTGCCCCTGGAAAACGACCAGCCATACCAACTATAGCTATCTGTTCTAATGCTTCTTGAGTTCCTTCCATTTAATAGTTTTCCTGAATGTTTACTAATTTTTTAAAGTTAAATAGTGAAATCTAAAACTAATTTCATTATTTTTTTAATATTTTTGAACTTAATATATTAATTAAATTTAGCTATAATTAATGCTATTTTTTCATTTTTTCTTCTAATAATTCAGTTTGTAATTCTTTATATCTAGCATCTATTCTAGTGGCTAAATAAAAATCGGTTTTCACTTTTTGTAAAGCTTGTTTTAAATGTTCGATAGCAATAGCTGTTTGACCTTTTAAATAATAATTCTCGGCCAAGGCAAAATATGCTTCTGCTTCTGTTCCACTTGCTTTATATGCCTGAGCCAGTAAAAAATAATAATATGGATTACTAGGTAAAGATATATCTAATAAAACATTTTTTGCTTTATCGGCCATTTTATTTTGCAATAGTGTTTCAGCATAATTTAATCCCAACATTTTATCATGTGGATAAACTTGTAAAGCTTGTTCATACTCTTGTATAGCTTGGGTATTATTTTTTTGAGATAAAGCTAAATTGGCTTTTAAGATGCGAAACATAACTCTATCACTATCATTTTCTAACAACCAGTCAATTTGTGCCTGCACTCCATCAGTACGCATATTAGCTAATAAAGTTAAAGCCAACGCATAACGAGTAGCTCGTTCATCTCGATAATTATCAGTTGCCAACATTGTCTGCAAAGTTTTTAATAATTTAACTTTATCATCAGTGGTTAATACTAACAATTTGGCTTTCATCAGGTTATAGAGTGGATTTTCCGCTTTTAGCTTGATGGAATATTTTGCGGCTCTATCATTAGCTTCAGCTATACGATCACTAGTAACTGGATGAGTGAGCAATAAATCCGGTAAATTGGTTGTAGAATTACGATTTGCTGCTTGCATTCGTTCAAAGAAATTTGGCATATTAGCGGGAGAAAAACCTGAATTAGCTAAAGTTTGAATTCCAATTCGGTCTGCCTCTTTTTCATGAATTCGAGTAAAATTAATTTGCATTTGAATATTGCCAGCCATAATTGCAGCAAAAGCAGCTTGTCCAACTTGAGGGGCTATTCCGGCAACTATCGCAGCAGCTATAACGGCAGCAATTTTGGGAACAGTAAGGCGTTGAGATGCTTCAATAGTACGAGCAATATGACGTTGAGTGACATGGGCAATTTCATGAGCTAATACGGAAGCTAATTCACCTTCACTACGAGTTGACATAATTAAACCACTATGAACTCCAATAAAACCACCAGGCACTGCAAAAGCATTAATGGAAGCATCTTTAATAACAAAAAAATGAAAGTTCTGCTTAGGATTTTCACTATATGAAACTAGGTGATTACCTAATATGTTAAGATAATCATTTATTTGAATATCATCAATAACTTCCACATGCCTACGTAACTGACGAATAAATGCTTTACCAAGTTTATCTTCATCTACTGGCGACATAATTACATCAGCAGAAATACCTATTTCCGGTAATTCTATTGCCACACAAGGTAAATAAATTATCCACAAAATCAATAATAACCAATTACGCATATTTATTCCATTTTTAAATTAGTACTATGGAAATTTTATTAACAATTTTTAAAGTTTTAAATGAGCCAGACAGATAACCCAAATTATATTTAAATTATAGCTGAAAATAGTTAATTCATTAAAAATTTATTCAGCAAATTATCATTCTTAATAAAATATCCAAAAAATATATTAATCAATTTCTGATTTTTCTGGAGAACTTGTTGACATATGATTACCTAAATCCGTAAAAAATGTTGCTAATTCAGATCGATCAACTTTCTCATCATGTAATTGAGATACTTCTTTATTTAATAAGCTAACCAATGTTTCATTTTGTTGTCTAGTTTGCATGGATATTTCTTGCATTTTAGTATGCATTTGTTGGCGTAAATTTTTTATTTCTTTGCTAAACTGCTCATCTAATTGGGTAATTTTATTAGTGAGTTCATTCTTTAAAATTTTTAATCCATGTTCTAAATCAGTTAATCCAGTTTGACGTTCTTGACGATCTATTTTAACCTTATCATCTAAAACATCTAATTCACCTTCGACTCTCTCTTCTAACATTTTTAAACGTTGAAACATATCTTCTCGAAAGTGCATATTTTCTTGATTAAAACGTTCTTCAAGACGTTTGAAGCGTTTGTCATAATCACGCATCTGTCCACCAAATAATAATTCACGGATATCATGCATACTACCACCAGTTGGTATAGCACTTTCGGCTAGAGCTTGAGGAGTAGTTGTTTTAGTGACCTCTGGTTTTTGTAAGCTAGATTCAGCAGCACGCAATTTGGTATCAAGACTTCCCATATCAGATTGCCCAGCTGAAACAACTCGATGCGATTTTATATCATTAGGCTTGTGAGACATAATTTCCATCCATTAAATAATAGTGAATTGCTAACAGTTTTTAATTTTAAAAAAATTATTTGATACCAACAGCCCGTAATAATTTCCGTTGGCTTGAATTATCAAGTTTAATATTTTGACCAGCTCGTAAACTTTTTGGCAGAATAATAGGCCCAAAGCGAATTCTAATTAAACGACTAACTCTTACACCTTGTGATTCCCATAAACGGTGTACTTCATGCTTACGACCTTCAGTTAATGTAACATTATACCAATGATTAGCTCCTTTACCACCAGCAACCTTAATATCAGTAAAACAAGCCTTTCCATCTTCGAGCTCAATTCCATCTCTTAAGCGTTGAAGCATCTCATTATTCACTTCACCAAGAACTCGAACTGCATATTCTCGTTCTATGCCAGAAGAAGGATGCATTAAAAGATTTGCTAAACTACCATCATTAGTTAATAAGATTAGTCCAGAAGTGTTAAAATCCAAGCGACCAACGTTAATCCAACGACCATTTGTCAATGGAGGTAAACGTTTAAATATCGTGGTGCGTCCTTCTGGATCGTTACGAGTACAAATTTCACCAACAGGTTTGTGGTAACATATAATTTGTCGAGCCTGTTCAAATAAAACAGTACTACTTAATTTACGGCCATTAACTTTAATACTATCAGTGGCACAAACTCGATCACCAAGGGTAGCAATCTGTTGATTAACTTTCACTCGACCAGTTTGAATCCAAGTTTCCATTTCTCGACGAGAACCAAAACCTGCTCTGGCTAAAACTTTTTGTAATTTTTCAGTTGGAGGGGGAAATCGAGAAACCATCATTATTCCTTAATTATTCAGATGCAAATATTAATAGTTAAAACTTCTTCTTTAGGAGATGTAATCCATACTTTACCAGCAATAACAGATGCTCAACAATATTATCCAGATTTACAAATTGATTGGGTGGTTGAAGAAGCATTTGCGGAAATACCAACTTGGCATCCAATGGTAAAACAAGT
>DRQV01000147.1 GCA_011371325.1 Thioploca sp. | reverse complement strand
GCCTATATAAATAATATGTTATTATCTCAACAACGTAGCAATGCAGTATTGGATTATTGTTTACATTTGCCAACTATTAAACCTTATAAAAATTGGTTATATAATATATTGATAACTAGTGGTTTATCCTCTAGCGATATGATTATAAAAAATAAAGTGGAAGATATTCAACGTTCTCGACGGGTTGAATTTAAGATTTATCTGCAAGATATAGCAGTTCCCGATTAAATATAACACAGTTATTAATTTATCATATACTTAACAAATGATTTTGTGTATCACTCAATCGGGAACTGCTATATATACAATTAGATAATTTTTACTTTCAATTATTTACATAAATTAACTCGCTATCCGTTGCCGTACAGCTTCATACAAAAAAATTCCAGTAGCTACTGATATATTAAGACTTTTTACCTTACCAAACATGGGAATACTAGCAGTCATATCACAAGTTTTTTTAGTTAAATGTCGCATACCATTACCTTCCGAACCTAACACTAACGCCAAAGGTCCAGTTAGCCTAGTCTCAAATATACTAGCTTGACCATTTTCATCAGCACCAACCAACCAAATTCCTTCTTCTTTTAACCAATTCATGGTTCTAACCAGATTAGTAACTTGAATTAAAGGAACATTTTCTGCTGCACCAGTAGATACCATACGTACTATAGAAGTTAATTTACACGCTCTATTTTCTGGAACTATCACAGCATGAACTCCACTAGCTTCAGCAGTTCGTAAACAAGCTCCTAAATTATGCGGGTCTTGAATTTCATCTAACACTATCAAAAATGGTGGAACTGTTAATCTGGCAAGAATTTCTGCTAAAGTAGCTTTATTTTTAACTGGCAAAGGTTTGCAACGAATAACAATATTTTGATGCCGACCATTATTAGTCAATTTATCTAAGGTTTTTTTTGCTACAGTATGGATAACAATATCATGTTGAGCTGCCTGTTTTATTAATTCAGTAACTTTAGTATCATCTTGTACCCATACTTCCATAATTCTAGTTATATCATTTTCAAAAACTTGTCGTACTGCACGGATACCGAAAACTTGTTCATCTTTTTTCAATCTAATTACACCTTAGTTAAGAGTTAAGAACTGCCATTCCATTTAGTTTTAATTTCTTCTTGATGTAAAGCTAACCATTGCAAAGCAACAATAGCTGGCACAAAATGTATTTCGTTATTTGCCAACATATTCAAAGCTTTAGTAAAAGAAATTACATGAACTTTAATATCTTCACATTCTGAAACAACTCCATGAATTCCATATGCTTGAGAGGCATCAACTTTACCACAAAATAAAGCCGTTGTTTCATTAGTGCTACCAGGACTAACAAAAAAATCACTTATATGAATAATATCTGATACTTGACAGCCAATTTCTTCTTTAGTTTCTCGATATGCAACTGTATCAATTTGCTCACCAATTTCTATAATTCCAGCTACAATTTCCCATAACCAAGCTCCTTTTAAAAATCCAATAGCACCAGGTCGAAATTGTTCAATTAACACTACTTGATCAAGAACTGGATCATAAGGTAATACAGCTACCGCATGACCTCGTTCTAACACTTCACGTAATAATTCACTACTCCAACCACCAGCAAATAAACTATGCTTAAGTCGATAACGTACTAATTTAAAAAAACCTTCATAACAGGTAATTTTTTCGAGAATTTTAACATCCATTTTAATTGCTTCATTTGAGGTAGTTATTTTAAAATTAATTCTAATATTATTAATATCTTAATTAAATATTAATCTAATAAAAATGGGTATATTAAAAACTAAACTTTTTAAGTATGATAGAATAATACCATTAAATTACCATAAGAAATTCTCACACAAAAATATAAAATTAGGAGTAACGAAACAGATAATTATGTTTGAATCATGGAATACAAATATAAGTTATGAAGTGATAGCATCTGGCATAATTTTTATACTTGCCATATTGTTACGTAAATTATTTGCAAGAGTAATCTTAAAACAATTAAGAAATATCGTCAAAAATACTCAAACTAAAATTGATGATAAAGTTTTTAATGCGTTGGAAACTCCACTAAAATTTATTTTTATTATATTAGCTTTCTATATAATTACAGTTGTGCTAAATTTAACTCCTGATATTAATAAATTTTTTACCCAACTATTCAATAGTTTAATTGTATTTACTATATTTTGGTCAATTTATCGTTGCGTAGAACCATTTAGTTTTATTATAAACGACATAACTGATGCGTTTGGAGCAGAATTAACCCATGCTTTAAAAAATTTATTTATCAAAGGATTGAAAATTTTTATATTACTAATGGGATTGACAGCATTTTTAAACGAATGGGGAATTAATATCTTTGCATTATTGGCCAGTTTGAGTATTGCAGGAGCTGCAGTAGCGTTTGCGGCTAAAGATTCCTTAGCTAATATTTTTGGTTCTTTCACAATTATTTTTGATAAAATATTCAAACAAGGCGATTGGATTATGACCTCTGAAATTGAAGGAACAGTGGAAGAAGTAGGGTCACGAGCTACTAAAATTCGTACTTTTTCTAAAGCAGTGGTGACAATTCCAAATGCTACTTTAGCTAATTCAGCGGTTATTAATTGGAGTCGTATGACTAGTCGTCGTATTAAAATGCGAATTGGCTTAGAATATAGAACTAGCCCTAAACAAGTTACTAATATAATTAAAAATATTAAAACTTACCTGCAAAATAATTCAGATATTGAAACTGATCCCTCAAAAGCAGTTATTTTAGTACATTTAACAGAATTTAATGAAAGTTCAATCGATATTTTGGTATATTATTTTACTAAAACAACTAGCTGGCAAAATTGGATGCGAATAAAAGAACATAATTTACTTAAATTTATGGAAATTATAGAAGAAGAAGGAGCATCATTTGCGTTTCCCAGCCAGCAAATTTATGTGGAAAAATTGCCAGATGATTTACCTAAAATGATATGATTTGGCAATAAATTATGAATATCTTTAAATGTTTAATGGATAACAATTTCAGGGATAATCACTTTATCATAATTATGCGTATTATTAAGTCAATATACCGAAATACCAGTTTCGATAAGAGGATTCATCTATGAAGAGGATTTATCTATGAATAAACTTAAGTTTTATTTTGACTCATGTAATCGTTTGCCACCATCGTTACGACATAATTATATTTTTAAGATTATTATAAGTGCATGTTTTGCCCCTTTTTTAGTTTTGCTGACAGTATTTATATTTTTACTAGCAATACCTTCTTTTAACATATTTTTCTTGTTTATAGCTGTTCTTATATTAACAGTGATTGGAACTTTAACATCCATATTTTTTTTAAAACAGTTATTATGCCCAATTACCTTGACAGCAAATACTTTACATAATGCTCTTAATGGAGAAAAAACGACTAAATTACCAATTGATTTTGAGGATAACGTTGGCCAGTTGATGACTGATGTACAATATGCAATTGATAAGCTTGAATCATTTGATAAATCAATGAAAAAAACCTCAGCAATAGATCCATTAACTGGTATTTTTAATCGCCAAATTGCCGAACGTCGTTTATTGCAAGATATGGCTAGAGCTAGACGTGAAGAAAGCCAAATGCTAGTTGCTTTGGTTAATATTGATCATTTTAAACAGTTGAATGATAGATTTGGCTATAATTTAGGAGATGTATGCTTAACTCAGATTGTTGCAACATTGGAAGAAAATATTCGAGATGGAGATTGGTTAGCTCGCTGGTCTGGTAATAAATTTTTAATTGTATTATGGAATTTTGATCATAAAGCAACTATGATGGTGTTAAAACGGATTCAACAACAAACTGTTAAAACTCCTATGGGAGAATTATTAAAATTCAGTTTAAGTATTGGAGCTTGTGAATATAAAGGAGAAACAGATTTAGATACTAAAACTGATTTGGAAATGTTACTAATCCATTTGGATGAAGCTTTATATCAAGTTAAACAAAATAACCGTGGTGGTATTTTATTAGCCGAATAAAGGTTTAATTTTAAACAAATTTAACAGGAGTTTGAGATGCATAAAATTCAAGCCCGACGCACTAATCGTAAAAAATATAATAATACAGGTAAACCAATTAAGTCTAGTTTACAAGAAATTGTATTAATGTCTTTTTATTTCATTGGATTATATTTATTTATTTCATTATTTACTTATTATGGTGGTGATCCAGGTTGGGGACGTAGTGGTTCTGCAGAAGAAATTCAAAATATAGGTGGTATGGTTGGAGCTGTATTTGCGGATATATTTTTAAACTTATTTGGTTACTTTGCATACTTATTTCCTATCATGGTTGGATATATGGGGTGGTTAATCTATAAGGGTAAACATCATGAAATTTTCTCAGAACCAAAAAATCTATTAATCCCTAGTATTGGTTTTTTAACCACTTTGATGGCTGGTTGTGGTCTTGCTATTGTGCATTTTACTTCTGAAAATACTTTATTGCCAACTCATGCTGGTGGTATTTTAGGGCAATGGGTTGGTAATAGCTTAGTTGCAATGGTTAACCCTTTAGGAGCAACTTTAATTTTGTTGGCATTGTTCTTTACAGGTATTACTTTATTGACAGCTTTATCTTGGATGCGATTGGCAGATATTGTTGGTTATTATACCTTATTGTGGTTGCCAGTGATTAAAAATTATATGAGTACTCAATTTTTGCCTTGGTTATCAACTAATACGAAAAAAACCTTAAAAACAACTACCAAAATATCAAAAATTGCAGGAGCTAATACTAAAAAATGGGGTAAAACTGCCTATAGTCGTTGGCAAAAACGTAGAATTGAATGGCGTGAAGAAAGGGAACGGTATGCAGAAGAATCAATATATGATGATGAGTATGAAGAATATGATGAGGATGAAGATAAAAAATATGTGGAAAAACCTCTTCATCCACTGGTTAAAAAACCAACTATACCATTACCATCATTAAGATTATTAGATGCAACACCTAATATAAGCAATTCACCAACCATAAGAGTATTGTCACAACGAATGATTGATGCTTTTGCTAATATAAGAATTGATGCTGAGATTATTTCAGTCCAACCAGGACCAGTTTTAACGACTTATGAAGTAAATCCAATTACTCCAATTAATACTAATCATCTTGATGACCTTGATATTGCTTTAGCGGAAACTTTAAAGATAGCAAAAGTGAAAACTATTGAAGCTCAAAATGAAACATTACATATTGAAATTCCTACTTGGAAACGACAATCAATTAATTTATATGAATTGCTTAATTCATCTGAATATCAATCTAATTTATCTCCATTGGTAGTTGCTCTGGGTAGAGATATTAGTGGCCAACCAGTAATAATTGATTTGACTAGAATTCCTCATATTTTAATAGCAGGTAGCGATAATACTGAAAAAATTACTGCAATCAATACTTTTATTTTGAGCTTATTGTTTAAATCTTCTCCAGAGGCAGTACGCTTATTATTGGTAGATAATGCCACTAACGATTTAGCTATATATACTGATTTACCACATTTATTAGCTCCAATTATCACTAATGTTCAGCAAATTCCAAATATTTTGACTTGGTGTGAACAGGAAATGGAACATAGATATAAACTTATGGCTAGTATTGGAGTGCGTGGAATTGATGATTATAATCAAGCTCAATTATTACAAGCTGAAATAGAAAATGTTAATGAACCTTTACCTCATATTATAATGATTATCAATGAATTATCTGAGCTAATGGTAACTGGAGTAGAAACAAAAATAGAGCAGTCGATTACTAGTTTAACTAGAAAAGCTAGAGCAGCTGGAATCCATATTATTTTGGCAACTCAATATCCTACAGTAAATGTGATAACCGGTTTAATTAAAAACAATGTACCAACTCGTATTGCTTTTAAGGTCGATAATAAAAATGAATCACGTACTATTTTGGGTCAAATTGGAGCCGAAGAACTGCTTGGACAAGGAGATATGTTGTATATGACAGCTGGTACTGGAACGCCAGTGCGGGTACATGGAAGTAATGTTTCTCAATCTGAAGTAGAAAATGTGGTAGCTGATTTAAAATCTCGTGCTACTCCTGTTTACATTGATTTTACCGATGTTTTAGTTAAATAAATACTATGTCAGATAAAACCTCTTTTATTAAGGTTAGCATATAGTAAACCATAACAAAATTTAACAAATATTCATAAATAAACCTTGTACTTTTTATGTTTAGCCCGAATATAGCCATGATAAATAATATTTTAACATGGGTTACCAGTAAAAAAGCTAGTCAAATGGCTCACATTCAAAGATATTATTCGGATTAGGTAGTTTATTCAATTATCAATTTAACTCAAAGGTGTAACTATGAGAATTTTAAAAGTAATCTTCACAATATTCTTAATCACATTTTTATTAGGTGCTTGTACTACTAGTCGTTCTGGCAGAATTTATACCGAAAGAGATGCTTTACAAGCTGAAGATGTTGAAGAGGGAGTGGTAGAAAGTGTTGAATTAGCCACGATTAGGAAAGATGGAACTATAGTTGGTACAGCTGGTGGTACAGTTCTTGGTGCTATTGCAGCTAGTACAATTGGTGGTGGTAAAGGTAAACAGTTGGCTTCGGTTGGTGGTGCTGTGATAGGTGGTTTATTAGGTCATTATTTTGAACAAGGTATTACTGATAGAAATGCGTTAAAAATTGTGGTTAGATTAGAAAGTGGTGAAAAAATAGTCATTATTCAAGAAGATGATGTGTTATTTGAAAAAAATGAACGAGTAAATGTATTTAGTAGTCGGAATAATAATACTAAACGAGTTTCAAAATTTTAATTTATATCGTCGGGAATTTTATCCCGACTTTTGCCTAACTAATATGAATAACCACCGAACGTTGTTTACTTATATGTCGATGTTCCCATAGAAAAATTCCCTGCCAAGTTCCTAATGCAAGCTTTCCATTTATTATTGGAATTGATAAATTAGTTGCAGTTAAGGCTGATTTTATATGAGCAGGCATATCATCTTTGCCTTCAAGCTTATGAGTGTACAAGGAATCTCCTTCTGGTACTAAACGATTTAACCAAACTTCTAAATCTTTTTTAGCAGTTGGATCAGCATTTTCTTGAATTAATAAGCTGGCTGATGTATGTTGGATAAATAACGTGCATAGACCTTCAGTAATTTTAGAATCATGAACTATACTACTAACTAGTTGAGTAAACTCAAATAATCCTTGTCCAGATACTGGTATATGTATAATCGGCATATTTTCAAAGAATTATGATATGAAGTATTTACCATTTTGCTACTCAGGTGAAGCAAAACGAACTGTTTAAAGTAACTATTATATAGCAATTATAATTAATTTTTTCCTAGATAAACTCTGAACATTAAATAAATTTGGATAAAAATGATGTGGTTTTACCAGTTTTTAAATATGTTAAAATAACCGGATCACGTAAAGCCCATTCCATCCATGCAGTAACACCATGTTTACCACACCATAATATTTTGTCATCAATATTTAATAATTCAGTCCTTTTTGGCAATAAAATACTTTGTTCATTTCTAATTAATAGTAAAGGCAAACATTCTAAAATATTATCTCTATTTCTTGGGTTGCGTAATAAACAATCTAATGATACTGGTTTATTCGCTACTAATTCTGCACAAATAGTTGGAGTTTGTTCAGGATTTATATTTATTTCCCAAATATTAGGTTTAGTATTATGTAGAATATCTTTTTTTATATGTTGCAATAACTTGCGTATCCATACCTGTTCTCCACTACGTTTGATAATTCGCATAAAATTAACTAATGATGGAGTGGTTAGTAATACCCTAATACGGCTTGCAATAATTTTACTTAGCTGCATCGTTATATCAGCTTTAGCTGCTTTAAATATAATTTGATTAGAGGTATTATTTTGTCTAAGCACTACAAATAGTTTAGGATTCAATTCTTTAGCAGTCATAATGATAGATAAATTATTAACATCATCATCAGTTCCAGCAACAATACCAACTGCCTGTTCAATATGAGCTTGCTGTAATGTATGTGCTTCTGTACCACGTCCGGTTATAAATTCGCCTTTATCTGGATAACCAGTTTTATCAGGCATAGCTTCTATTACCACTAACTTTATTCGTTTTACATTTTTAAATTGTTCATATATAGCTTTACCAAATCTTCCATAACCACACAAAACCCATAATCCTTGTTGAGGTGGAGACAAAGCTTCGCAAGACTCAATATTTAAACTGTCAGTCAAACATTCATGAAGTAATAATAAATCTGGAGTATGAATAGCAGTATGTAATTTACGAGCAAAGATATCGAAAGGATTAATTAAATAATTAGTACCGAAAGAATCCATATTAGCCGCAACTTCATGAGAATCTACTCGGCCAATTACTGCTAATTCTGGTCGCAAAAGTTTAGCTGTAATAGCAATATGCAAATTAGCTAGATTATCATTAGTTATTGCAACAATTCCAGCACAATTAGTATTTTTTAAGCCACCTTCAACTAGATGAATTGGTTTACTGGCATCAGCACATAGTTTAGGAACATAAACTGGATAATTTTCTATTGCGAGTACATTAATACGTTCTTGACAAAGTTCTATTACTACAGAACGCATTAATTTCTCTTCTAACGCACTCACTAAAGCTTGACCAGTATCACCATAGCCACAGATTAAATAAAATGGTTCGTGAATATTATTAACGATACGAGCAAATCGTCTTTCAATAATCGTATGTCTTAACGCTTCATCTTGTAATAAGGCCAGTAAAGCTCCAATGGCATAAATCCATGCAATAACTGTCATATACATTGAAATTATC
>DRQV01000146.1 GCA_011371325.1 Thioploca sp. | reverse complement strand
TTAGCTATTCCATCATGTTATTGAACGATTATCAAGTAAAAAAACTACAAAATTATAAGGCTGTTGTAGAACGGTTATCTCAATTAAAAACTATTGCTAACCAATCACAATGGACTGATCGAGCTATTGAAATTCAACGAGTACGTGAACAGTTGCAAGCTAAATTATGGCAGGCTAATACTAAAGGTTTAGCTCAAGCTACTTTTCAACAATGGTTACGCACAGTTAGTAAACAAATGAATATCAAACGCTTACAAGTTGATCCAACTTTAAATGTAGCAAAATATACTGATGTATGGCAAGTTACTGCTAAATTAAGAGGGCAGTTTAATAAACAAGATTTAACTAAATTATTATTAGAAATAGCAAACCATCCTTCAATTGTGGTGACAGAAATGTTAGATGTTTATGAATCAAGAGATCAACTAAAATTTGTAATTATATTAAAAGCTTATTTTAGAAAAATACCTAATCTTCCAGCAAATAAAATATGATAAATAATATTCAAAAGATTTTTATATTAGGGATAATAAATATTATTGTAATTATTTTAGTATTGTTCAATGAACAACAATTTGATGTTAAACAAAATACTACCGAACTTGACTGGAAAATACCACAAATATCTAAACCTAAGTTAACTAATGTTAAGTTAACTTTATGGGGAAATTCTAACCCTCAACATCGTACCACTAGTAGACGAAGTGGTTATGGTCGTAACAAAAATAGTTATAGTCGTAATAAAAATAGCAAAAATTTAAATTTAGTAGCTATTATTCAACAAGGTAAACAGCATTATGTATTATTTACCAATAAAAAAAAAGTTATCAACCAATATACTATTGGCAAAAAATTACCTGATGGTTCTGAATTATTAAAAATTAACGATGATTCTATAGAGGTTATAAAAGATGATAAAACTGAAATAATATACTTATATTCACAAAAAAAATAATGCCCACAATGAAAAAACTATATATCTTAATTATCTTTATCTTTACTGGCTGTTCTACTACTCCTAAATCATTAATCGAACCTAGTCTTCCTAAACCATTACGTGAACCAATCGTTAATACTTCAATAAATACTGTAAACATTCCTCCTATCACAACAACTAGTAATTATACAAACAATATTCGTTTTCAGTCATTACCATCTCCTCCATCTCGTACAAATACTTCAGCTTCAATTACAGATACTAAAACTGTAAATTTTACAAGCACTAAACCAATTATAGTTAATATTGAAAGTTTACCTTTACCAGCTTTTATTAATGAAATTTTTGGGAATTTATTAAATTTATCGTTTGAAATAGACAAAAAAATTAGTCGTAAAAAAGACTTAGTTACCTTACGAGTAAATGAATCTCAAACACCACAAGAACTCTATGATTTAGCTATTCAAGTACTGGCTAATTACAAAGTTGGAGTGGAAATAAAAAATAAATTTATTCAGTTTATTCCGCAAAGAAAAAAAGTGGCAGATATTCCATCTTTAATAATTGAAGGATTAACTTCACCACAAGTGCCATCAAGCCACCGACCTATTATTCACTTTGCCACACTTAAGATTGTCACTAGCCATCAAATTAAAGTTTGGTTGGAAGAAGCCTTTAAAGGTCATAAATTAGCTACTAAAATTGATGCTAAACGTAATGCTATAATCCTCATAGGAAGACCACAAATAGTTAATCAAGCGATTAGAGCTATCGAAGTTTTAGATCAACCTTTAATGCGATCTCAATATAGTTTACGAATTGAACCAGCTATTTTATCTGCTAACTCATTGGCAAACCAACTAGTAAAAGTTTTAGATAGTCAAGGATATGCCGCTTCTAAAAATGCAAGCAATGGCAGTATCATTATATTACCGTTTAGTGAAACCAATGCCATTATTGTATTTGCCGGAGATAAAAAAGTTCTAAATTTTGTGCAACAATGGGCTACAAAGCTTGATCATATTAATCCTAGTTTGGTAAAAGATGGAAAACCAGGACTTTTTTCTTATCAAGTTAAACATATTGCTGCTGGATTATTAGTTAAAACAATCAATCAATTGCTTAAACCTGTAATAGAATTGCCAAATAATTCCCAACATAAGCCAACTAAAGTTGTAGTAGATGAAAATCGTAATACTCTACATTTTATCGGTTCTAGTGAAGAATGGGTTCGTTTATTACCAGTAATAAAAAATATGGATGTACCTCCTAAACAGGTTTTAATTGAAGCTACTATTGCCGATATTGTAATTACCGAAAAAGATGAACATGGAATAGAATGGATTTTAAATAAAGCCAACCTTGGTGGATTAGATGGAACTTTGAGTAGCATGCGTTCAGGAGTTGGTAGTAGCGGTTTGATTTACACTCTTAGCAATGCTGGCCAAGTTCGTTCAATATTAAATGCTTTTGCCAGTAATAGCCGAGCTACGATTTTAGCCACTCCTCGTTTAATGGTACGTAGTGGTAGTAGTGCTACGATTGAGGTTGGTAATGAAATTCCTACATTATCTAGTCAAGCAACTTCTGCCGATTTACAATTAGGAGGCAATAGTGCCATTTTACAACAAATTCAATATCGACGCACTGGTACTTCATTAAAAATTAAACCAACAGTATATGCTGGTCGCCGAATCGATTTACAGATTAGTCAGGAAGTTAGTAATGCTCAAGAAAATAGTACTAGTTTAATTAATTCTCCAGAGATATTTAATCGTAGTATAAGCACCGAGCTGAGTTTACAAGATGGGCATTCAGTATTATTAGGAGGTTTAATTTCCACTACTGCAAGTGAAGGTGATAGTGGGGTTCCATTTCTTAAAGACTTACCGTTAATAGGTCAGTTATTTAGGGTTAATAAATCTTCTAATACTAGAACTGAACTAGTTATTATGATTGTTCCATATGTAATTGACAATGACGAAGAAGCAATAGAAATTGCAGATACATTACGGAGTAGATTAAAGTTATTACCTAATATTTTTAAACAAGAAGATGATTCTATAGGACTTACGCATTAATATAATTATCAATCAAATACGCAAGTATTGTAAATGAACATAACTATAAACAATGGTATAGAGTGAACTTGAAAATGTTCAATATAATTTGCTTGAGCCAACCACTAAATTTATAGCTTGCTAACATATTAAGTTATTAAGATAGTAGGACATTCATGACATCCTACTACCGAATTAGACTAACCAGACTAAAATTTTAGAATTTCATTTGAATAGTAGGAGTTACTTCCCGCATTTTCTTAGCTTCTTCTAAAATCTTATTAACCGAACTATTTAAAGGAGCCCAACCGTACCAGTGCATATAATCATTACTAGCATGGAAAGCACCTTGGAAAGTCCGTTGACGATATTCCAACATAATTAAATATAACTCCTGTTCAACACTAGTTTTAGCGTCATAATATTGTAATAAATCGGGAGCATATTTCCACTCATCAGGTTTTTTCAAGAAACCATCATCATATAAACCTTGAACTGCCTTAATAGCTTTAGCAAATTCATGGTCAGCAGCTTTTACAATTGAATCAGAGGCTTTAAAGTGGCTGTTAATAAACCCTTTGGTATGACATTCACTACAAATCTCTTTCATTCCAGTACGCAACTCATTAAATTCTTCAACTCCACGAGCAGCTTGACCGATCAATACAATTTCAATGAAACGTTCGGTTGGTTGCAAATTAGCATCTAATACTCCAGCAGCTTGTAAAATTTTTGCACGATCCAATACCCATTCTGGATCATCATCAACATCATCAAAGTTACCGGTAAAACCAGCGTCTTTCAAAATATCAGCCAATTTGGTTAAAGGTTCTTTTAATTCTGGAGCAGCACCAATTAAAGATCTAACATTATGTTCACTTGGAACTCGTAAGCCCAAGAAACCCCATGAAGTTTTGACGGTATGGTTACCTTCATTCATGTGACATTTTTGGCAAGTTGGAGCTCGACCTCTTTCATTTTTATTACCTTCAATATCCCAGATAATACCATGTTTAGAGGACATGAACATTTCCCATTGTGGATGGTCAAATCCCATATGACAATTAGAACAAGTTCTAGGGTCTTGAGCCTCTGCCTTAGTGAAACTATGACGAGTGTGACAAGCATCACATTGAGCATTACCATAACGATATTTAGCAGATTCTTTATGGTCTTCATCAACAGTCAAGCTACTTGCTAAACCTTCTCCTTCAGCAATAAGGTCTTTTTGACCAATTTTATGACAGCCAGAACAGCCACGATAACCTTCTTCAACGATAGAACCAGGTTGACCATGCCAAGCTATTTGAGACTTCATTCCTACCCAAGCTAAATTATGTTTACCTTCACGCAATTGATCAACTTGATCTTCATGGCATTCGCCACAAGTTTCTGGAGTAGGCATTTCAGCTTTGGCATAATCTTTAGCAGTTTTATGCCCATCACTGTGACAATCTGTACAACCAACAACATCTACCTTAGATTTGGTATTTGCCATTGGGCTATTAAGATATTGCTTAACGATACCAGGATTAACATTGATATGACAACCTATACAATCATCATTAACTGCTTTTTTAGCTGCTGCATCTTCTGCTTTATCCGCAAAAGCTAGGCCACTAGATAGTGTATATGTGAGTATAACACCAAGAATTAGTGACAAAGTTCGCTTAATGTACATAAAAAAGTTTCCTTTTATTAATAAAAAATATTTAATATCTCTAAAAATGGATGCTAAAAAATAATACATGATACTTATTAATACATTTGAATTATAATAACAAACTTAAAAAAAGCAACGATTTTTGTGAAATTACCTTAAATAGATTTTTCCGGAAATTCAGCAAAAACATCTTGGACTCGTTGTGATTTTAATAAGTAAACAATTGCTATAAAATCAAGATATAAAAAGATTAATAATGTTTCATCAAGTTTTTTAACTTCTAACAATAAATATAGACTAAGAATAAC
>DRQV01000145.1 GCA_011371325.1 Thioploca sp. | reverse complement strand
TCAAATAGTTAAAATAGGGAGATTTATTTTAATATTTCGACGGGGTGGAAGCTGATGAGAATGTCGCATGAAACGTTTTAGCAAGATTTCACGATCCGGAAATAGATCGTTGGATACACCTTATCAAAATGTTAAATCCATCTTGCTAGAACGGACTGAGCGACTACGGTTGGAACTGCTTAACTAGGATTTTAGTTGAAATCCATTCAAAAGCATTTCTAATGGATTTTAACCACTCATTAATAGTAATCAGATGGACATGTCAACTATTTATAGCCATAATATGACAAGTTTATAAATTACATCTTTCGAGTCACGACTAATTCATGTTGCATCCTATATCTTTATTTAGAAAGATGGCTATCCATAGCTAATCTCATTTCTTGTAAAAATTCTGACATTTTTTCTAACAATTGTTCTTGAGGTGTAGTTTCAATTAAACTTACTAATGCACTACCTACAATAACAGCATCACTTACTTTAGCAACCCTAGCAGCAGATTTTGCATCTTTAATTCCAAATCCTACTCCAATTGGTAATTTGGTAAATTTACGAATTTCTGCTAATTTATCTGCTAGAGAATCAATATCCAACTCGGCACTACCAGTAACACCTTTTACAGCGACATAATAAATATAGCCACTAGCTTTAGAACAGATATATTTTATCCTTTTATTAGTAGTAGTGGGAGCTATCAAAAAAATAGGTGACATGGCATTAGCACGAATAAAAGTTCTTGATTCTGAAGTAATCTCTTCTGGTGGAAAGTCAACTCTTAAAATTCCATCTACTTCTGCATCTTCTGCTGCTTGGGCAAATTTTTTATAACCCATAATCTCAATAGGATTTAGATAACCCATTAATACTACTGGGGTAATATTGTCTTTAGTCCGAAATTCTTTTACCATCTTTAATACTTTAGTTAAAGTAATTCCTTGCTCTAAAGCCCTTTCACTGGCTCGTTGAATAACAGTCCCATCTGCCATCGGATCAGAAAAAGGGATTCCTAACTCAATTATATTAGCTCCTGCTTTAACTAAAGCATGCATCAATGGCACGGTTAATTTTGGAACTGGATCGCCAGCAGTGATAAATGGAATTAAAGCAGTGCAATTTTGTTTTTTTAAATTAGCGAAACAATTTGTTAAACGGCTCATATTTTAATTCCTTCTAGCTCGGCAACGGTATGAATATCTTTATCTCCACGTCCAGACAGATTAACAACAATAACTTGTTTTTTATCAATATCTGGAGCAATTTTTTTACAATAAGCTAAAGCATGACTAGATTCTAACGCAGGCATAATACCTTCAGTTTTAGTTAAATCATGGAAAGCATCCAAAGCTTCAGCATCAGTTACTGCAACATATTTAACTCGATTGGTATCTTTTAACCAAGCATGTTCAGGCCCTACTCCAGGATAGTCTAGCCCAGCAGAAATTGAATGAGTTTCAATAATTTGCCCATCATCATCTGTCATTAAGTAGGTTCTATTGCCATGTAAAACTCCTGGTTTACCAGCATTTAATGGTGCAGCATGCCGACCAGTTTCCAAACCATTACCAGCAGCTTCTACTCCATACATGACAATTTCTTTATCTTCCAAAAATGGATAAAATAACCCCATCGCATTGGAACCACCACCAACACAGGCAATCAAGATATTTGGTAAATGGCCAACTAATACTTTAGACTGTTGTCTAGTTTCTCGTCCAATAACAGCTTGAAAATCACGTACCATTGCAGGATAAGGATGTGGCCCAGCAACAGTTCCAATAATATAAAAAGTGTCATCAATGTTTGCTACCCAATCTCGCATTGCTTCATTAAGAGCGTCTTTCAAAGTTTTAGAACCAGATTCAACTGCTCTAACTTCCGCTCCTAATAAACGCATTCTATATACGTTAATAGATTGACGTTTTATATCTTTAGCACCCATGTAAATTGTACATTTCATACCAAAGCGTGCTGCGACTGTAGCGGTAGCCACACCATGTTGCCCAGCTCCAGTTTCAGCAATTATTCTAGTTTTACCCATTCGTTTTGCTAATAGAGCTTGTCCAACCGTATTGTTTATTTTATGAGCTCCAGTATGATTTAAATCTTCACGTTTAAGATAGATTTTAGCTCCACCTAATTGCTGTGACCAACGTTCGGCATAATATAATGGTGAAGGTCTACCGACAAAATAGTGTAAATCGTGATTTAATTCGGCTAAAAATTTTGAATTTGTCAAAGATTCTTCATAAGCAATCCGTAATTCTTCCAATGGTTGCATTAAAGTTTCGGCAACAAAGATTCCACCATAAATTCCAAAATGACCATGTTCATCTGGTAGTTTATGAGTGTTTTTCATATTTAATAATTTAGAAATTGGCATTTAGACTCCTTGCATAAATACGGTCATTTTTTCCGTATCTTTTATTCCTTTAGTGGATTCTACCCCACCGCTAACATCAACAGCATAAGGCTGTAATTTGGTAATTGCTTGTGCTACATTGTTTGGTGTTAAACCACCGGCAATAATTATTGGTTTAGATATATTGGTTGGAACTTGTTGCCAGTCAAATGTAATTCCAGTACCACCTTTAGTTCCTTTTACATAACTATCTAAGAGTAAGGCTTGGGCTTGAATATGTTTTTTAGCATACTGTTTAACATCAATGTTAGGACGCATTCGTAAAGCTTTAATATAAGGTCTAGTAAAACTAGCACAGTAATCTGGAGTTTCTTCACCATGAAACTGTAATATATCTAAAGGTACTTTTGTCAGAATATGTTGAACAAAATTAGCTTCAGCATCTACAAATAAGCCTACTGTAGTTGTAAATGGTGGTAATTGTTGGATAATAGTTTGAGCTTGATTAATTTCTACGGCTCTCAGACTTTTAGCATAAAAAACTAAACCAATTGCGTCAACTCCGATATTAGCAGCAAATACAGCATCTTGAGGACGAGTAATTCCACAAATTTTAACTCTAGTTCGTAACATATTATTTTATATTTTAGGCTAGATATACTAATTGTCAAACAATTATTAATATTCAGTTCGATGTAAAAATACTGGCACAATTAAGAATTGCTATATTTGTAAAAGATAAATATGAGGAATTTAATTAAATAGCTTTCCAGATTATAAAAACTTACTTATCATCTAACTCTTTCAATCTGTTATTGACTATTTTAGCAAACTTACCTTTAGGAGAAATATCTAACGATTTTTGTAATTGTTGTTTTTCGCTAATAGAATCATTTTCCAAACGGGATATTTTAGCTGCTTCTAGGTAAACTTGGGCTTGTATAATTTTTGGACTAACTGTGAAAGCAACAGATTGTAATATATTTGTTAATACTTTTTTAGCTTTTTCTACATAATCAAAAGATTCTGGTATAGCCATAAAAGTAACAAGTGCAATTAAACGTGTTTCCACACTAATTGGTATCGTACGCATAGTTTCTTGATCATGTTTTGGTTGCAACATTTGTAAAGATTTATCAATGAAAGCAAGTCCTTTTTCAGTATATTCAGCTTTATTCCAAGGCATCCAAGAATCACGAGCTAACAATGTATAACTGCTACCCTTATAAGCGATGAATAATGGATTATCCCGATATTTCATCGATAATATATTAAAAAATTGTAATGCCACTGGTGTTACGGATTCATCGCCAGCAAGACTACGTTCAAATAAGCTATGAGCTTTAGTAAATAGAGTTGTAGTACTGTCAGCCAAACAAATATTATTAAATAATATAATGCTGATTAATAAATATTTTAATTTCATTATTAGATTATTTTAAGATTGTGTAAAGATACTCAATACTTTAAAAAAATTTTATCAGTACTGAGTATTTTAAATTAGAAACTTTTGCTTAAAGTAAATACCATTCTACCATCAGCTCCAAGGTCTTCAGCATTATCTAAATCTGTATTGCTATAACTTATGGCAGCATCAAAATCAAGAACAGCAAAGGATAATGATACTCCATAATAAAAATAATCTTCTCCTTTATCAATAGTTTGTTGAGCAATATAACCACTAATTCCTAGATTATTTGGTAATCCTTGGTTAACTCTTAACATATAATGATGTCCTGCATCTAATCCTCCAAAATCAGGTGAAAAATCATATACTAAACCAAGCTCTGTACCTTGTGGCATAGTATAAGTTAGGGTCAAATTTAATTCAGTTATATCATAGTCAAAATCACTATTTGCTCCCGGATACATGTACTGACCAATTTTGATGTCATAATTTAATTCATCGCTTAAATTACCATTAAAACCAGCATAAACATCAATTTCGACGTTAGCTCGATCTTCTGGAGTTACAGAATTATCTTCTAAAAAATTGACATTAGAGCCCCAAGTTCCTAGGTAGAATCCACTTTCATGGTTTAAATCAAAACCACCTTGGACAGCTATATTTCCATCAGTTTGAGTTTTACCACGATATATATATTCTGAAGTAAATGCTATATTTGCACTAGTTGAAAATGGTTCGGCCTGAGCATTTGGCAAATATGCTAATAAAATACTAATTACTATTGTTACTCTATATGCAAACTTCATAAAATACCTCTTGTAAAATTTAAAAGAATCTTAAAAAAATATTTTTTGGAAATTCTATCATGATATTTCCCGTTTGTATATCTATCCAAATGTTACGAGTTATTCGTTACTTATGCTTTACAGGTTGTATGTGGTTGGCAGGGTTAAGAAGTTATTGGATAAGTATTTAGAAAATAATACAGTTAAATTTTATTAAAGGTTAGGGAGTCTAAAAGTATAAAATAGTGGAGGATTTGCCATGAGAAAGACTTATAATTATCGGTCGATTTTGAATAGGTTCTATGTTATTAAAAAGAGAATCTCTAGAATTAGAGTTTTTGAGAAGGCATTTAACAAAAGGTCGGATTAAGTTAACCCGACCTATCTTTGACTAAAATATAGTTAGAACAGCAAGCTTACATCATTCCACCCATGCCGCCCATTCCACCCATACCACCCATACCGCCGCCCATATCAGGCATAGCAGGAGCATCATCCTTTTTAGGAGCGTCAGCAACCATAGCTTCAGTAGTAATCATCAAACCAGCTATAGAAGCAGCGTTTTGTAATGCTGAACGAGTAACTTTAGTTGGATCTAAAATACCCATGGCTACCATATCACCATACTCTTCTGTAGTAGCATTGTAACCATAATTACCAGAATTATTTTTTACTTGATTCAAGATAACGGAAGCTTCTTGGCCAGCGTTAATCACGATTTGACGTAATGGTTCTTCCATAGCACGTAAGGCAATTTTAATCCCAACATTCTGGTCTTCGTTATCGCCTTTGAGGTCTTTAATACCACTTAAAGCTCTAACTAAAGCCACACCACCACCGGGAACTACACCTTCTTCAACAGCAGCACGAGTAGCGTGTAAAGCATCTTCCACTCTAGCTTTCTTTTCTTTCATTTCAACTTCGGTTGCAGCACCAACTTTAATTACTGCTACGCCACCAGCTAATTTAGCAACACGTTCTTGTAATTTTTCCCGATCATAGTCGGAAGTTGCATCTTCAATTTGAGATCGAATTTGGTTAACTCGTTCTTCAATTGCTTTGGCATCACCAGCACCATCAATAATAGTGGTGTTTTCTTTGCTGATAGTAACTCGTTTAGCACTACCTAAATCTTCTAAAGTAGCTTTTTCTAAACTTAAACCAACTTCTTCAGAAATAACTTGGCCACCGGTCAAAATAGCAATGTCTTGTAACATAGCTTTGCGACGATCACCAAAACCAGGTGCTTTGACTGCTGCAACTTTAACTACACCACGAATAGTGTTTACTACCAAAGTAGCCAATGCTTCACCATCAACATCTTCAGCGATAACAATTAGAGATTTACCAGCTTTAGCAACCGCTTCTAAAATTGGTAGCATTTCTCTAATGTTAGAAATTTTCTTGTCATGTAACAGAATCATTGGGCCTTCCAATTCTGTAGTCATGGTTTGTTGATCGGTCACGAAATAAGGAGATAAGTAACCACGATCAAACTGCATACCTTCTACAACATCTAATTCATTATCTAGGGCAGAGCCTTCTTCAACAGTAATTACGCCCTCTTTACCAACTTTGCCCATAGCTTGAGCAATGATGTCACCAATGGCATTGTCAGAATTGGCAGAAATAGTTCCAACTTGAGCAATAGCTTTATCGTCAGCACAAGGTTCAGATAATTTCTTCAATTCTTCAACAGCAGCAGTAGTTGCTTTATTAATTCCACGTTTTAAATCCATAGGGTTCATGCCAGCAGCAACAGCTTTCATGCCTTCAATCAAAACGGATTGAGCTAATACGGTAGCAGTGGTAGTTCCGTCACCAGCAGCATCGGAAGTTTGGGATGCCACTTCTTTTACCATTTGAGCGCCCATATTCTCAAATTTATTTTCTAGATCAATTTCTTTAGCAACTGATACACCATCTTTAGTTACAGTTGGTGAACCAAAAGATTTATCTAAAACTACATTACGGCCCTTAGGACCGAGAGTAATTTTTACTGCATTAGCTAAAATAGCAACACCTTTAATCATTTGTTGGCGTGCATCATCAGAAAAACGTACTTCTTTTGCCATAATATTTATATCCTATAGTGGTAAATTAACCTTCAATAATGCCCATGATGTCTTCTTCACGCATCACCAATAAATCTTCGCCGTCAACTTTCACTTCAGTGCCAGAATACTTACCGAATAACACTACATCATCAACTTTAACATCAAGTGGACGAGCTTCACCATTTTCTAGAATTTTACCTTTACCAACCGATAATATTTTGCCACGTATTGGTTTTTCAGTTGCAGAATCAGGAATAACAATTCCTCCTGGACTTGTTCTTTCTTCTTCAACACGTTTGACAATGACTCGATCATGTAATGGACGAATATGCATTAATCATATCTCCTAATCTTTAAAGTTTAAATAGAATTCTGTAATGCTAAAATTAAGCATTTTTGTAATAGATTTTGATTTATTAAACATTAGCACTCTTATCAAGTGACTGCTAATAAATAAGGTCAGCATGTTTAAATATCAAGGGTTAAAGAAAATTAATTGGTATTTTAAGATTTATGAATTATAAATAATATGAATATATTTTTAGTTAGAAGTTTTTTTGAAGCAAGATATTAATTTGAGGTTGGAGTGCTAACTGTGGATGACTTAATTTATTACATTAAATCCCAAACCTTGTAAGCTGTTAGCCAATGTTGTTTTATTCTTTGGAAGTTGAATGGTAAGCTGATTGAATTCACGCCTAAGTGGATAATTTTTTCTTAAATTATCAAAGTTAACATTAGTTTGGCGTAAAGTTGCATCGTCCCGACGTATGTCATAACATGCCATAACCGCAGTGTGTATAGCAATGTCATCATCTATGGTATTAGAAAATTCTAGTTTAGTAACCGGAGCTGGTAAAATATTCGGTTGCCAAGTAGGTTCATATTGAAAATATTCACATATTTTGGCATATAACATTTCTGTACCTCGAATTTTACCATCCAAACTATAACCGGCAATATGAGGAGTTGCTAAAAATGTTTGTTGTAACAATAATTTATTAATCTTAGGTTCATTATTCCAGACATCTAGAACTATAGTTATATCTGGACGAGCCATCGATGTTTTTAATAAGGCAATCTCATTAATAACTTTTCCACGTGAAGTATTGAGTAAAATTGCATTATTTTTTAAATTAGCTAAAAATTCACTATTAACCAAATTATAAGTAGGATAATTGCCTTTTCGTAGTGGTACATGTAAAGTGATAATATCTGCTGTCAATACAGTATTTAAATCAACATAATCAGGATTTTGTATCAAAGGGTCGTGAATAATACATTGTATATTTAATGCAGTCAATTTT
>DRQV01000144.1 GCA_011371325.1 Thioploca sp. | reverse complement strand
GCTGGTGTTGATGTAGTCCGGCTAAATTTTTCTCATCAAACGGCAGAATTTCATAAAAAACGTTTAGAAGCTGTTCGTGCTTGTGCTAGTAATCATGGGCGACCTATTGGTGTAATTGTCGATTTACAAGGTCCTAAAATTCGGATTGAGAGTTTTAAAAATGGTCACGTCATTTTAAATGAAGGTGATAAATTTACTTTAGATACAGCTTGTCCTGCTGATGATGGCGATCAACAACATGTTGGAATTACTTATAAACAGTTACCTAAAGATGTAAAAAAAGGTGATATTTTATTACTTGATGATGGTCGAATTGTTTTAAAAATCCAGGAGGTTATTAATGGTTGTGTTAATTGCAAAGTTAGTATTGGCGGTAAACTATCCAATCATAAAGGGATTAATCGCCAAGGCGGAGGGCTTTCTGCCAGTGCTTTAACTTATAAAGATAAAGCTGACATTATTACTGCTGCTAATATGCAGGTCGATTATATCGCAGTATCATTCCCACGTTGTGCTGACGATATTATCGAGGCTAGGCAGTTATTACAAAATGCTGGTGGTAAAGGTGGTATCATCGCTAAAATCGAAAGAGCAGAAGCCATAATTAATAGCAAGGAAATTATTAAAGTATCTGATGCTATAATGGTAGCTCGAGGTGATTTAGGAGTTGAAATTGGTGATGCTAATTTACCACCAGTTCAAAAACGATTAATTAAACAAGCTAGAGATTTAAATACCATCATAATTACTGCCACTCAAATGATGGAATCAATGATTGAAAATCCAATTCCAACTCGTGCTGAAGTTTCTGATGTTGCTAATGCGGTATTTGATGGTACTGATGCAGTTATGTTGTCGGCAGAAACGGCAATAGGCAAGTATCCAGCTAAAACTATCTTAGCTATGGATCGAGTGTGTCTTGAAGCTGAGAAACAACCTAGTGTTAGAATTTCTAAACATCGACTAGATACTAAATTTGGGAGAATTGATGAGGCTGCGGCAATGGCTGCTATGTATACGGCGAATCATTTAGATATTGCTGCAATTGCTGCTTTAACTGATTCTGGTTCTACTCCATTGTGGATGTCACGTATTAATTCTAGTTTGCCTATTTTTGCTCTGTCAAATAATAAAAGCACTGGTAGTAAAGTAACATTATATCGAGGTGTTTATCCAATAGAATTTGATACCTCTTTGGAAGTGGATATGATGCACGTAAACTATGCTATGATTGAAGAATTAGTACGGCGTGGTGTTGTCAGTGAAGGTGATTTAGTTATCATTACTAAAGGTGATTTAAAGGGGATTTCTGGTGGAACTAATTCAATGAAGATTGTTTGTGTTGGCCAACATTCTCTCAATGATACTGTGAATTAATCTGGAATTATTTTATTTATAAATTGCCCGTTCCCAAGCTTTGATACTTATTTAGAAGCTGGGCTTTATTTAAATTAATATATCTAAATTCAAATGGGACATTGTGTTCCTAAACAAAAATTTAAGAACAATAATTTATGTGCAGAATTATAAATTTACTATCAACATTTGATTTAATCGGATTTATCCTTTAATCTGTGTAATCTTATTCAAACAATTTTAAGACTACAAGATTTATCTTGCTTGTGAGTACAATTATAAATAATTAGGAAAATTATATGCTTATATCTATGCGTCAATTGCTTGATCATGCGGCAGAAAATAATTATGGTTTACCAGCTTTCAATGTTAATAATATGGAACAAGTTCATGCTATTATGCAGGCTGCTAATGAAACTGATAGTCCAGTTATCATGCAGGGTTCAGCCGGGGCTAGATCATATGCTGGCGAGCCATTTTTACGTCATTTAATCTTAGCAGCAATAGAAGAATATCCACACATTCCAATTGTAATGCACCAAGATCATGGTTCTGAACCATCAGTATGCTTACGTTCCATTCAAAGTGGTTTTTCTTCAGTAATGATGGATGGCTCATTAGAAGCTGATATGAAAACTCCTTCTAGCTTTGAATATAATGTTAACGTTACCAAACAAGTAGTTGATATGGCTCATGCTGGTGGTGTAACCGTTGAAGGTGAATTGGGTTGTTTAGGTTCATTGGAAACTGGCGAAATGGGTGAAGAAGATGGACATGGTGCAGAAGGCAAATTATCCATGGATATGTTGTTAACTGACCCTGAACAAGCCGCTGATTTTGTAAAACAAACCAAAGTTGATGCTTTAGCAATCGCAATTGGTACTAGTCATGGTGCTTATAAATTTACCAAAAAACCTACTGGTGAAGTATTACGGATCGATCGAATTAAAGAAATTCACGCTCGGATTCCAAATACCCATTTAGTAATGCATGGTTCATCTTCAGTACCACAAGAATGGTTAGAAATCATCAACAATTATGGTGGTGATATGGGGCAGACTTATGGCGTTCCGGTTGAGGAAATCGTGGAAGGTATTAAACATGGCGTACATAAAGTGAATATCGACACTGATTTACGGATGGCTTCGACTGGTGCTATACGTAAATTCTTAGAAGAAAATAAATCAGTATTTGATCCACGTAAATTCCTAAAAGAAGCTACTAAAGGTATGGCTGGAATTTGTAAGTCTCGCTATGAAGCTTTTGGTTGTGCAGGCATGGCTTCCAAGATTAAACCACTTTCTTTAGAAGTTATGTTTAATCGTTATAACAGTGGTGAATTAGACCCACGTATTAAATAGAGGTCATTCTTAATTCTTAATTATGAATTCTTAATGTTTAATTAATAGCTAACGATTTAAAAGTATTAGAAATTTTCAGATT
>DRQV01000143.1 GCA_011371325.1 Thioploca sp. | reverse complement strand
TATTTCAATTAATAATAATTAGCCAAAAACAAGGTATTGATTTTAATAAAATTTATCCTTTAGTTACCAAGCCAAAACTTAAATTACTCGCTACCCAAAACCTACCAACCCAATATGAGGTATTAAAACTAATTAATTTAATTAATTCTTATGCTGAAGAAGAAGTAATTTTTTTATATGATGCAATTGAGCAAATTAAAGCTTATATTCTAAGCATCATTAAAATAAAGCTTCCTAAACATGATATGCTTAGTTTATGCAAATGTATGAAAAATATAGAACATCATGAAATATTAGAAAAACTTGCTACTAGTTCTCTTAAACGTTGGAAACAACAGCCTGCTTTTGTCTTTTATCAAATTTATGGAATTGCTAAAGGAACTGTCTGGTATCTTTCCGAACAACAGCTTGATAAACTTCAAAAAGCAGCTGATAATGCTAAACAACAAAGTGATGAATATACTGCAATTATGATTGCAAAGTTTGTAGAACAAATGTATGAAGGTATATTTCCCAAAAATCCTTTTTTTAATAGCTTGCTTGATGAAGAAAAATTAGAAGCAGTATTGGAAAAAATGGAAACTAATATGGATAAACTGGAACAAAAAGATAATATTGAATTTAAAGAAATGCAAGAAATTATCAAACAATTTGAAGAGTTAGGTATGCCAATAGCATCTGGAAGAAGAAAATGATAACCCCTTTTGATATATTAGAAATAGCCGAAAATACAACTGACGAAAAAGTAAAAAAAGCTTATTTACAGAAAATTTGTCAATACCCACCAGAACATAATCCAGAACAATTTCAAATAATTCGTACAGCATTTGAAACTATAAAAACTCAGTCTCAACGTGTAAAATACCAATTATTTTACAGTGAAGTTCCAAATATTGATACGTTGATAGAACATGTTTTGCAAACCAATAATCCAAGGATTCCAACTAAAAAAGTTTTTACTAAAACGTTATTAGAAAGCTTTCAGAAAGATTAGATTTATCTTAACCCATCCATATGTATATTTTATATTTAACTATATGAATTTCCTAAAAAAATATTTTAAATCTAACCAATCATACAAACCAGCTATCACCGATAAATTACCGACAGCTATTCTATTAGGTAATCAACGCCAAACTATAACCCCAACCACTCCAGATGGAGATATAGCAATTTCTTTGGCGGATGCAAGTGTTCATTTTGACTTGATTCCTAATAAGGATATTATAACTGGAATAAGATTGAGATTTGGAACTTATTGTAGAGCTAATAATTGTCATATAACTATAAAAATCAATGGATTTAGCCATAAATTTCATGCTAATTTTTTAGTTGATAATGAATATATTGATATACCTTTTTCAACTGTGCAAACCTGTATTGTTGGTAAACCATTAAATATTATTATCTATTCAACAGATGCAACCAAAGATAATTCGGTAGCTATTTGGTGCAGTAAGATGTTACCACAATTTATTAATACTATAACTTCACAACCTATAGTGTTACCAACCATTTCTAAGCCTACGGTTAGTATTATAATTCCAGTATTTAATAAAGTTTTATACACTTATAACTGTTTGTTAACCTTGCAAAAATATGATTCAGAAATAAGTAAAGAAGTTATTATAGTAAATAATGCTTCCAGTGATACAACTATAGATTTGTGCAAACGATTACAAGGTGCTTTCCAAGTTATTAATAATCAAGATAATAAAGGTTTTGTTGAAGCCTGTCGCCAAGGTGCTGATATTGCTAAAGGCCAATTTATTTTATTTTTGAATAATGATACTCAAGTTTTGCCAAACTGGTTGGTAAATATGGTTAAAGTTATGGAGGCTGATCCAAAAATTGGTATCACTGGTTCTAAATTAATTTATCCAAATGGTAAATTACAAGAAGCTGGTGGAATTATTTTTAACGATGCAAGTGGATGGAATTACGGAAGATTGCAAGAACCTAGTGAACCTAAATATAATAAAAATCGAGAGGTTGACTACTGTTCTGGGGCCAGTTTAATGATTAGGCAAGCTTTATGGAAGCAAATTGGTGGGTTCGATTTACGCTATGCTCCAGCCTATTATGAAGATACCGATCTATGTTTTGCAACTCGGGAAGCTGGTTATAAAGTTATCTATTGCCATGATTCTGAAGTAATTCATCATGAAGGAATAACAGCAGGAACTGATATTCAAACTGGTTATAAAACCTATCAAGCTATTAATCGGAAAAAATTTCAAGCCAAATGGTGGAATACATTATCTAATCATCCATTACCACCACCACAATCTTCTCATGAAGAAGCGGCTTTCCGATTTGAAACTAATCAACCAATCAAATTTAGGATTCCAGATGGAAAAATATTAGCAACTCATTTCTTGGCTCAGGGTTGGGCTGCTAATTTTTGGAGCTATTTAAACTTAAACCAAGTTGATGCCGAATTAGAGTTTATTCAAACAATTGGTTTTAATACAGTAATTTTATTAATTCCTTGGGTTGGCTTTCAGACTAAAGTGCAACCGATAACTTATTATGAAGAATATTTTACTTTGTTTGAACAATTGTTGGATAGAATTCAAGAATTTGATTTGCAAGTAATATTACGGCTTGGTTATAGTCATGATAATGGACCAGATAGTGAACCAGAGGGTTTTTTACGACAAGTGGTCATTGGAGCTGATACTGCAACTATGTTAGCATG
>DRQV01000142.1 GCA_011371325.1 Thioploca sp. | reverse complement strand
TTAGTTTTACTCTGAAATTGATAATGATCATTCATTAATAAAGTTTCATAACCAATGGCATATGGATTATTTGCTACTTCAGATAGCATATCAGGAATAGTGCTTATTTCAGACATACGTGGGCTGAATAAATCTTCATTATCAAGTATCAATCGCCAATGGCCAGGCCTTTGTTTACAATGTAATCTACCTAAAACTTGAATCATCCTTTTGGCTCCATTAACATCTGACCAACGAAAAATAATACCTTGGAAAATTTTCTGGACTTGCTCAAAAGTTAAATTATTAACTATATTTTTGGGATTAACCAATAATGCTAAAGCACCAATTCCTAAAGTATGAAACTTAACTCCTGGCAATCGATCTGTTTCACTAGGTGGGCAACAAAAACCGGCAATATCAGCTATTTTATCTTTTAAAGCTTTAGCAGAAGTGCCACAAGTACCTTCCTGAACTGCAATATCTATCTTATGTTGTACAGCATACTGTTGAATAACTGGCAATAATGTTGGATACAACTGCTGATCCAAAGAAACAGCTATGTCAGCTCCTTTGGCCCATTTTTCATATTTAATTGGTTGCTCTAACCATTCTTGAGGCATATCAACTTGTTTGGAAGGATCAGTAAATGCTTTACCAGCTAATAATTCATCTGCCCCACAAATCGTTGTGGTTGCAAGCATTACATATATAATAAGTAATTTTTTCATAATTTTGTCTCATATATCTTAGAATATAATTTTCCTGTAAAGATAATCCTCCGATTTTCTAGTTTAACATAAATTATATTTAATAACTGATTTACACAAAGTGATATATGGCAATAGGAATATTTAAATTTGGGGGGTAATTATTCACTCCCTCTTGACAAAAGAAAAATTTTTAAGATTATATGAAAACGTCACCGACATATAACAATCTATCAAACAGAAAGCGAATAAACTCACAAACCCTAAAATTAGAAAAAGTATTAGTAATTGAAACTTTGTGGTGTTATTGCTAGTATGGTAAGCAATACTATTGCTATTACATATCTCCAAATTCGTCAAACTTTTTTATAATGAGGTTAGATAATTGAAATTTTTGAAATTAATATTAATATTATATTCAAGTCAAACAATGGCATGTTGTTTACAAAATCAAGGTATTTGTGGGGATAAATGTTGTGATGGCATGCTATTTTCTGAAATTGATTGTGGACACAAGTTTATTGAATTGCCAACAATTATCAGTCCTAATTTAGAAACACAGTCTGTAAAATCATCTTCTAATTGGTTATATATTTGGACAGATTCAAATACTAATATTCCGCATTTATCTAGCAAATTCCCGCCTTGGTATCGTAATCCTTTATATCCAGAAAATTATCCTAGAGTATTAGTGTACGATGAATATAATCGCCTAATTGACGATACTGGAACTAAAATTGGCAAACAAGAAGCTTCTAAATTTCGCCAACTAGCTATCACTAATTTAAAACAGCAAAAACAATAAAATCAGTAAATTAGAATGGATTAAACAAGAACGTCTCAAATATTTACAGGAAAATTGGAATTATTTAACTGATGATATAGTTAAATTGATTCAAAAAATTAAATTAACCATTTCTTCATTTTGTTTCAACGACTCATATGTTAAAATGTTTTAATATTATTAACTATTAATTGATTAAAATTATGATTAAGGTAGCTATTGTTGGTGGTACTGGTTATACTGGTGTTGAGTTATTGCGTCTATTAATTAATCATCCTCAAGTCCAAATTCAAACTATTACCTCTCGTACTGAAGCTGGTAAAAATGTAACTGATTTGTTTCCAAATTTACGTGGATATTTAGATTTAAAATTTACTAAACCAGAAAATTTAACTGCCAATGACATAGTATTTTTTGCTACTCCCAACGGTATTGCTATGCAAAATACTCCAAGCTTACTAGCTGATGGGGTTAAAGTAATTGATTTAGCGGCAGATTTTAGAATTAAAGATGTGACAATATGGGAAAAATGGTATGGCATGACTCATAATTGTCCAGATTTACTTGAAGAAGCAGTCTATGGTTTACCAGAATTAAATCGAGCTAAAATAGCCCAAGCACATTTGGTTGCTAATCCTGGTTGTTACCCAACTGCTGTATTATTAGGTTTCTTACCATTAATTGAAGCTGGTATTATTGATCTTGATGATTTAATAGCTGATGTAAAATCAGGAGTAAGTGGAGCTGGTCGTAAAGCAAATATATCAACTTTAATGAGTGAAGCTGGGGAAAGTTTTAAAGCTTATAATGTTGCTGGTCATAGACATTGGCCAGAAATTTGTCAGAATTTAAATATCATTGCTGGAAAACAAGTGGATTTAACTTTTGTGCCTCATTTATTACCAATGATTAGAGGTATTGAAGCTACTTTATATAGCAAAACTTTACGCTCAATAACTGAAATTCAAGATATATTCGTCCAACATTATCAAAATGAAATTTTTGTTGATGTATTGCCATTGAATTCATATCCAGAAACTCGTAATGTGCGAGGAGCTAATACATGTCAATTAGCTATCCATCAATCTAATAACCGACTAGTTATATTATCAGTGATCGATAATTTAGTTAAAGGTGCTGCTGGTCAAGCTATACAAAATATGAATATTATGAGTGGTTTGCCAGAAAATACTGGTTTAACCAATGTAGCCTTGACACCTTAGAAATATGCAAATTTTTTATCATCATCCTTTACCACCTAAACAAAAACCAGTTCCAACTGTGATGGCAGTTAAACGGCATCGTCCTTGGTTATGTCCACTGTTATTATTTATAACTATAGTGACAGTAATTGTGGGTGGATTATATTTGTGGAATACTAGTGTTCAAGCATTGCGGCAAGATAAACAAAATTTTATAGAACAATATTTAAAGAACCAGCCAACTCAACCAATTGTTTCAGAAACTCAAAAGTTAAAATTGGAAACAGTAATTTCTACTGCTGAACAAATGGCTCAGTCTTTAAATCAATTACAAGAACAATATCTTGATACAGTTGAAGAACTTAATTTTTATAAACATTTAGTTAATTCTCCATCAACTAAGTCAGGAGTTGTAGTTAGTAGTTTTGCATTACATAAAATAGCGAAAGATTATATTTACAAATTAGTATTAACTCAACAAAATGCTAAAACTGCTAATGGCACAGTTCAAATAAATTTGGTTGGGAAATTAAATGGTAAGGTTAAACGGTTTAATATGGTAACTATCACCGAAGATTCTATACCAGCTATTAACTATAAAATT
>DRQV01000141.1 GCA_011371325.1 Thioploca sp. | reverse complement strand
TTGGAATGGTTTTATGGGCGATAATACCAACGATAGATATTTTCCCAGCTCTATATCAAAATGGACTATTTGTTAATGACCGTATTTTTGATCATGCTAAAGTTGCATTGGTTGATGCAATTGTTCGGGAAGGAATGCCTCCAATTAATCCTTACTATGCACCAAATGGCGAAACAATTCCATTAATCTACTATTACACTTGGCATTTTTTAGTTTCTCAAGTTAAGCTAATAGCTAATGTAACTGGCTGGCAAGCGGAAGTTGCTTTCAATTGGTTTACTGGTTTTGCGACTATTAGTTTTTTATCTGCATTGGCCATTCGTATAACTAAAAAAGCTATTACAGGATTTTTATTATTAATTTTAGCCTTAGCTGGACCACCAACTGATGCCTTATATTTTTTATTAGGGCCACGTTGGGAAAATTTTATTCGTCATCCAGAACATGGTTTAGAAGTTTTATGGATACAAATGGGTTGGGTTCCACAACATGTATTTTCCGCTTTAGCACTTATGGTTTTGCTATTTATAGTAAACCAAGTTCTAACTAGTAAAATATTCAAAATTCGATATGCAGTTATAGCTGGTCTTTGTGCTGCAGCTGCATTTGGTAGTTCAACTTGGGTTGGTGGGATTGGCTTCTTACTTGTATTGCCATTTGTTATAGGGATGTCTATTTGGTTACGCTTACCACGTTGCAATTATATTAATACATTAAAAACTGCTCTATTAGCTATTTTTGTTTGTGTCTTATTTGCACTACCATTAATTATTTCTCAAGTTTCTGGCCCATCTCTTACTGAATCAGAATTACCATTTGGACTAGGGTTATACACTGCAACTCGATTAATTAGCAAAGAATCATATTTAGGCTATATCGTTCATATGATATTATTTTGGTTACAATTTTTACCATTAAACTTGGGAATAATATTTGTTTTAGGCAGTTTAAGTATGTTCAATCACCCTTCAAAAATATTAGAGGAACGAATTTTTCTGAACTTGAGCATTGGAGCAACCTTTGGTTTTTTAATTATAACTCAATTTATTCAAAGTACTTTTTGGAATAATACATTTGGTTGGAGAGCAGTGCTAGTGCCAGTAATGTTATTAATGGTATGGAGTGCAATTGCCTTAACTAAATTAGTAACTTACAATAATATAGAACAATGGCGATCCAAAGTTTTTTTAGAACGATGGCAAACTACAATTTTCACTTTAGTTATAATTGGTTTAACCGTAGGAATTCTAAGTTCATTGCGGATTTTGCAATGGCCAACTCCATATTATCCACCCAGTACAGAAATTTTAGCTCAACATCAAGGTTTCTTATTACAACAAGAAGCTTGGGCCAAAGTTAGAGAATATGCTAAACCTAAAGATAAAGTGCAAGCTAATCCAGATGGATATGCTATATTAACTCCTTGGCCAGCTACTTTGCCTTATGCTTTATTTGCAGATCGAGCAACAGCTTATGCAAATCCTGAATATGCAACTGTATTTGCTTATCGTTATAATCAGACAGAAAGAGAACAGCAGTACCATTTGATCCAAAATATATTTTCTGAGCATCCTAACATAGAATCTATTCGTATAGCACACGATATTTTAAAGATTAAAGTTCTATTAGTTGATAAATTTGATAAAGTTTGGAATAGTGATGCAATTGAAAATTCTGGTTTATACGATTTAGTACATAAAACGATAAATTTTAAGATTTATGTTGCAATATAATTTTATTAAAACCTATACAATGAAACAATTAATAACTTTAATTACCTTACTATTAAGCAGTTTAAATATCTATGCGAATTGCAATTTATTACAGGATACCAAGTCAAATTATTACAATCCCAAACCGTTATCTGATGATATTGAATTACCAATGCCATGTGATTTAAAAATGGTGTTTCGGAAAATCATAGTTCCTGGGCAAAATTTTTGGGGTGATGAAAAACGGATTATTAAAATTGGTGATAGTTCTGGAGATATGTTTGAAATACCTCTAAAAACTTCGATTAATGGTTCATTTTATGATTCTAAACAATGGGCAAATTACTTAGGTAAATATGAAGTTACCAAAGCCCAGTTTATTGCTGTCATGGGAATTGAAATATTTAAAACTGAAGTAACTTTTTCTAGTGCAAATAAAACCAAAAAATTTGATAATGCAATCTCCAATTTAGCAGAACCAGTTTCTGAAATAAGTTGGCCAACATTCCAAAAATTTATTCATAAATATAATCTCTGGCTATTTAAAAATAATCCATCTGCTTTACCAAAACATTTTGAAGTAAAAGGTTCCAGTTATAATCAAGTTCCAGGATTTCTACGTTTGCCAACTGAATTAGAATGGGAATATGCAGCTCGAGGTGGTGTTAACAACGGAAAATTGGTAGCAGAATTTGATGATAAATTACCGTTTAATCCAAATGAGATAGATAAATATGCTTGATGATAATAAGTCATATTGCAAGTTCTTCATGGCTTTCCATGAATGCAAGTCTTCTACACTGTCCGCGCTGATACCAAGAACCACAGCAT
>DRQV01000140.1 GCA_011371325.1 Thioploca sp. | reverse complement strand
GATTAGCACAATATTTTCAAAATATCTTCAAATAATTATGCAAGATAAAACAACAATTTTAGTTATAGATGATGAAATTATTTCCCGCCGTACCATAGAGGCATTATTAGAATCAGAATACACTTTAGTATTTGCTGAAGATGGCAAACAAGGTTTGGAAAGAGCTTATGCTATGGTTCCAGACTTAGTATTATTAGACGTTATGATGAAAGGTATGAATGGTTTTGAAGTTTGTCGCCGATTACGAGCTGATTTTGTTGATTTACCAATAGTAATGGTGACTGGCTGGTCTGATCCTGTTGCTAGAACTCGTTGTTTAAATTTAGGAGCTTCTGAAATTGTATCTAAACCTTTTAAACGTGATGATTTATGTAAAGTTATAAATAGACTTTTGTAATCCTAAATTATGCCTGAACAAAGCACTATTTTAATTGTAGATGATGAACTAGTTTCCCGTTATACGGTTGAAGTTTTACTATCAACAGAAGGTTATAAGTTAGAATTTGCAAAAAACGGTGAAGAAGGTTTAAAAAAAGCAATAGAATTGTCCCCAGATTTAATGTTACTTGATGTAATGATGCCTGGCATGGATGGTTTTGAAGTATGCCAACGTTTACGAGCAGACCATCGGTTAGCTGAATTACCAGTGGTAATGGTAACAGCTCTTGATGATCGTGAATCACGTTTGCGTGGTATAGAATCTGGTGCTGATGATTTTATGAGTAAACCCTATGATAGAGCTGAGTTACGAGCTAGAATTCGTACCATAACTCGGCTTAATCGTTATCGGCGTTTAGTAGAAACAGAAGAAAAATTAGCTTATCTGGCTAATTATGACACTCTAACTGGATTACCAAATCGAAGCTTATTATTAGAACGTTTGACTCAAGCTATAAATAGTGCCAAACGTACTAAGCAAAATGTAGCTGTATTAGCAATGGATTTGGATAGTTTTCAAATTATAAATGATTCTTTAGGGCATGAAACTGGTGATAACATGCTCAAAAAAATTGGCCAACGATTAAATAAGATCGTGGAAAAATTAGGAGCAACAGTATCTAGAATCGGTGGTGATGAATTTGTGGTAATGTTTGAAACTAATAATATTGTTAAAGATGTCAATGAAATAGCACAATGCTTATTAGATAATATTAGCAATCAAATAGTACTTAATTCTCATGAAATAGTAGTTACTTCCAGCATGGGAATTAGTATTTATCCAGCCGATGGAAAAGACGGAAAAATTTTACTTAAAAATGCTGATACAGCTTTATCAAGAGCTAAAACAGATGGTAAAAATACCTATCAGTTTTTTACTACTAAAATGAATGAGGTAGCATTAGAGAGACTAATTTTAGAAAATCAATTACGTAAAGTATTGTCTCAAAATGAATTAAGAGTTTATTATCAACCTCAGATAGAAACAAATAGTGGTAAAATAATTGGGACAGAGGCTTTAATACGTTGGCAACATCCAGAATTAGGTTTAGTATCTCCAACTAAGTTTATTCCAGTAGCTGAAGAAATGGGTTTGATTATTCCAATTGGAGAATGGGTATTACGTACTGCCTGTAAACAAAATAAGATTTGGCAACAAGCAGGGTTTCCTCTTTTACGGATATCTGTTAATATGTCAAGTCGGCAATTTCAGTCAGATAATTTATTACAAATTGTTAAAAATGCTTTAATTGATAGTGAGCTTGATCCAATTTATTTAGAATTAGAATTAACAGAAAGCGTATTAATGGCAGAAGAAACAGAACAAATAAATAAAATTATATCGGTATTAACTGAATTACGTTCAATAGGAATAAAAATTGCCATTGATGATTTTGGTACCGGATATTCTTCTTTGAGTTATTTAAAACGTTTCCCAGTTAATAGTCTGAAAATAGATCGTTCTTTTGTGAAGGATATTCCAGTAGATAATTATGATGCCGCTATCACTAGAGCAATTATTGCTTTAGCCCATAGTTTACGTTTATACGTAATTGCTGAGGGAGTTGAAACCTTGGAGCAACTAGAATTTTTGCGAAATCAACAATGTGAAATTATTCAAGGTTACTATTTTAGTACTCCTCTTTGTACAGAAGATATGACTAAGATGTTAGAAAATATTACAAATAAAGCACTTTGTTAATTATTAAATACTATTTGGTTAACTTTTTTTATACTTGGAAAAATATTATGAAGCAATGTGTTACACTAGTTTTACTTATATTTATTGGAAATATAACTGTTCAAGCTGAAACTTCTAATAACGTTACTGATAAATCACAAACTGCCATAACCACGAAACTGGCTGTTTCAACTATAGATGAAGACCCTGAAATTCAAGAGTTAAAAAAGCAATATGATTTGCTAAAATTAAAAAATGCAATATTATCAACCAAAAATATGATTCAGGCTGAACAATATCAGAAGGAATTAATGCAACTACACAAGGAAAAAGATAAGTTACAATTACAAAATGAATTTTTGACTGAAAAAAATCGGGAAAAGTTAGCAAAATTAGTTTCTGAAAAAGAACAATTATTGCTGGAAAATGAATTAAAAACTGCTAAAAATCAACAGTTAGTATCTAATTTAGAGTTAGTGAAAAATAGATTAGAACTTGAAAATCAAATCCATGAGTATGAAAAAAAGCAAGTATTGATGGAATTAGAGAAGGAGCATGAAAAACTTGCAATGCAGAATTCTATTGTAGCAGAAAAAAATAAATATGAGGAATTAAAAATTCAATTAGAAACTACTTTAATTAACTTTGAGATTACTAAATTGGAGTATGAACGTAATAAACGTAATTTTAAACTTGAAGAGCTGGGTGAGAAAATAACGGAAAGAGAACAGAAAGAAGTTTGGGAAAGTCAAGTAAATAGGCCAATTGAGTATTTAATGGAACCATTTGTTGATGGCCATTTAGTCATTAGTGATAGAAAGATAGATTTAGATGAAGTCATATTTCCGGGAACTGCTGAATATGTTAGTGAACGAATTCATTATTTTAATAATAAGAATACTAAATACCCAATTTTTTTAATGATAGATCGTTGCTATGGCGGTTCGGTAATAGAAGGAGCTAAAATTTTAGAAGCTATGCACAATAGCCAAGCCCCTGTTTATGTAGTGGTAAAGGCATTATCTGCAAGCATGGCTGCAATAATTACTTCTTTAGCAGAACGTTCTTTTGCTTATCCAAATGCGATTATTGTTCATCATCAAATGATGAGTTCTATGTGGGGAAATCTTACAGAAATAGAAGAAGAGTTAGAAATGGGAAAACAATGGACAAAACGTGTTATGCAGCCAGTAGCAGAAAAAAT
>DRQV01000139.1 GCA_011371325.1 Thioploca sp. | reverse complement strand
TAAGTCGTACTGGGGGGCATTTTTCCTCTAATTTGGGAGTAGTTGAATTAACTATTGCTCTTCATTATATTTTTAACACTCCTGAAGACCGTTTAATCTGGGATGTTGGACATCAAAGTTATCCACATAAAATCCTTACTGGTAGACGTGATAAAATGTCAGGTTTACGTCAATATAATGGTATTGCTGGTTTTCCTAAACGTAGTGAGAGCATTTATGATAGTTTTGGAGTAGGCCATTCTAGTACTTCAATTAGTGCAGCTGTAGGTATGGCTATTGCCAGTCGACTTTTAAAATCAGATAGAAAATCTATAGCAATTATAGGTGATGGTGCTATGACGGCTGGTATGGCATTTGAAGCATTGAATCATGCTGGAGATATAGAAGATATTAATTTATTAATTATTTTAAATGATAATGATATGTCAATCTCTCCGAATGTAGGTGGACTATCCAACTATTTAGTTAAAATTTTATCCAGTCAATTTTATGCTTCAGTAAGAGAAGGTAGCAAACAAATTCTCAAACGAATGCCAACTATGCGAGAATTAGCAAAGCGTACTGAAGAACATATGAAAGGTATGGTAATTCCAGGAACTTTATTTGAGGAATTGGGTTTTAATTATATTGGTCCTATTGATGGTCACGATCTACCTAATTTGCTTTCTACTTTAAAAAATATGAAAGTTTTAGAAGGCCCTCAATTTTTACATATTATTACTCAAAAAGGTAGAGGTTTTCCCAGTGCAGAAAATAATCCATGTACTTATCATGGAGTAACTGCTTTTGATCCTAAAACTGGGAAAATGGTGGCTAAGAAAGCAATTGTTCCAACTTATACTCAAGTTTTTAGTGACTGGTTATGTGATATGGCTGCTCATGATGAGAAGTTAATTGGAATTACTCCAGCTATGCGGGAAGGTTCCGGGTTGGTTAATTTTTCTAAATTATTTCCAGAACGTTATATTGATGTTGGGATTGCTGAGCAACATAGTGTAACTTTAGCAGCAGGACTAGCATGCGAAGGTTTAAAACCGGTTGTTGCGATCTATTCCTCTTTTTTACAACGAGCCTACGATCAATTAATTCATGATGTCGCATTGCAAAATTTACCAGTTTTATTTGCCATAGATCGAGGTGGATTAGTTGGTGCAGATGGCCCAACTCATTCAGGTTGTTTTGACTTGTCTTATCTACGTTGCATCCCCAACATATTAGTTATGACCCCAGCTGATGAAAATGAATGTCGACAAATGTTATCCACAGGTTTTAATTATAAAGGGCCGAGTGCAGTGCGTTATCCACGTGGTTGTGGTAGTGGAATAGTGATTGACCCTAATTTAACTACTTTGACTATTGGTAAAGCTAAATTAAGTAGACAAGGTAGTAAGATTGCTATTTTAGTATTTGGTACTCTATTAACTGTTGCATTAAAAGTTGCCGATAAATTGGATGCAACTGTTATTAATATGCGTTTTGTTAAACCATTAGATATTGACATGATTTTACAAATAGCTACACAACATAAGTTACTAGTAACTATAGAGGAAAACGTTATAATGGGTGGAGCTGGCAGTGCTGTTAATGAAAGTTTATATGCTAATAAAAATACGGTATCAGTATTAAATTTAGGATTACCAGACAGTTTTATCAATCATGGTGACACTGCTATGCTTTTAACTCAATGTGGGTTGGATGTTGATGGAATAGTAAATTCTATTACCAATCATTTGGAAAATATAACCTAAATATTTTCTTCTATATTAAAAAACCAAGGAATTTTATATGACTGAACCAGCTATGCCTGATGTTCAAGGTAGTACTGATACACGCAATATTGCAATTGATAAAGTAGGAATCAAAGATATTAAATACCCGGTAAGAGTTAAAGATCGTTCTGGTCGGGAACAATATACCATCGCTAATTTTAATATGTATGTAAATTTACCACATAATTTTAAAGGCACTCATATGTCTAGATTTGTGGAAATTCTCAATGAACATGAGTATGAAATTACGGTTGAATCATTCAAGGTCATGCTTTCCGAAATGACTACTCGTTTAGAAGCGGAATCTGGTCATATAGAAATGACTTTTACTTATTTCATTAGAAAATCGGCCCCAGTTTCTGGGGTTAAAAGTCTACTCGATTATGAAGTAACATTTATAGGAGAATTAATTAACAAAGTTCCAGTAATTACCTTAAAAGTTATTATACCGGCAACTAGTTTATGTCCTTGTTCTAAAGAAATTTCTGATTTTGGAGCTCATAATCAACGTTCTCACATTACAATTATGGTTAAAACTAATGGTTTTTTATGGATTGAAGATATTATTGATTTAGCTGAAAAGGAAGCTTCTAGCGAACTATATGGTTTGTTAAAACGACCGGATGAAAAGAGAGTTACTGAACAAGCTTATAACAATCCTAAGTTTGTTGAAGATATAGTGCGAGATATTGCAGCAAAACTTAATCAAGACCAACGAATTTCTTCTTATTCAATCGAGTCAGAGAATTTTGAGTCTATTCATAATCATTCAGCTTATGCAATGATAATTAAAAGTTAATCATTCACCAAGGTAATATGCCTTGGTATTTAACAACTCAGCTTTCCTAAGAATAATTTAACATTTTATAATCTTAAGAGTATTTTTTAAACTTAAACAAACTTGAGTCAAAACCTTAACAAACTTGAATCGAAATCTTAAACAAAAGGACTTATTAAGATATTCTATAACATTGAATGAAGCCGATAACAGGACTCGAACCCGTAACTCCTGATTACAAGTCAGGTGCTTTACCAGCTAAGCTATATCGGCATTAGTTTAAGGATAGATGGTTGAAATCATCATATAATACATGCTTTTTTTAAAAAAGTCAAGTCTAAAATTAAAAAAACTAAATTTAGCTTTAAAATCATGAAAATATATATGGTTTGGGATAATCTATTTTTACCAAGTATAATCCATCCGGACATGCCGTGATTCCACCAACTTTTCTATCTTTAGCTTGTAAAACATCATTTGCCCATTCTATTGGTTTTTCACCACGTCCAATTGTAATTAATACTCCTGCAATATTTCTTACCATGTGATGCAAAAAACTATTAGCTAAAACATCTATAATTATTTTTTTTTTAAGATAAGAAATTTTTATGGATAATATAGTTCTGATCGGACTATTTGCTTGACAAGTAATTGCTCTATAAGATGAAAAATCATGTGTTCCTATTAAATATTTACTAGCACTTCTCATAGCTTGAATATCTAATGGTTTAAATTCCCAAGTAACTTTTTTATATAATATAGCTGGACGAACTGGTCTGTTAAAAATAATATAACGATAATGACGAGTTTGAGCTGAAAAACGAGCATGAAAATCATTATCTACTATTTTAGCCCATAACACACTGATGTCTTTTGGTAAGTTACTATTAGTCCCTAAAATCCAAGCATTTTTAGAACGTTCTACATTTACATCAGCATGTATTACTTGTTCTAAAGCATGAACTCCAGTATCTGTGCGACCTGCACAAAAAACTTTTACCGGATGATTTGCTACTTTTGATAAAGCTGTTTCAACACAACCTTGAACAGTGCGAAGTTGTGGTTGAATTTGCCATCCAAAAAAATCATTACCAGCATATTCTATTCCTAAAGCGATTCTCATTTTTGATAATTTATTTTTTTATGTTATAATTTTCAAAATTTAGTATGAATTGGTCTTAAATTTCATATAAAATTATACCTTAACCGAATTTTTCTGTACACCACATCCATAATAAATATTAAGCTTATTTATCAAAATTCATTATTCATCTAACTCACATTTCATAATCAATTGATAAAAAAACGCTGGATTATAAAAATAGGCAGTGCATTACTCACTAACGAAGGACGTGGCTTAGATAAACAAGCTATTAAGGGCTGGGTAGAACAAATGGCTACCTTAAAGCAAAAATATGGCTTAGAACTAGTTTTGGTATCTTCTGGAGCAGTTGCTGAGGGTATGACTAGATTAAAGTGGAAAAAAAGACCATTAGAATTATATAAACTTCAAGCTGCTGCTGCTGTTGGTCAAATGGGAATGATTCAAACCTACGAATCTTTTTTTCAACAACATGCTTTGCATACAGCTCAAATTTTATTAACCCATGATGATTTAGTAAATAGACAACGTTATTTAAATGCTCGTAGTACTTTACGAAATTTAATTGCTCTAAACGTAATACCAGTGGTAAATGAAAATGATACCGTAACAACTGATGAATTTAAATTTGGTGATAATGATACTTTGGCTAGTCTAGTAGCTAATCTAATTGAAGCTGATACCTTGATAATTTTGACTGATCAGCAGGGTTTGTGTGAGGAAGACCCTCGTGTAAATCCAAATGCAAAATTAATAACGGAAGCTAGAGCTGGTGATCCTAATTTACTAGCGATGGCTAGTGCAACTAGTGGTACATTGGGGTCTGGTGGTATGTTAACTAAATTAAAAGCAGCAAGATTAGCAGCTCGTTCTGGAACTAGGACTATACTTACCTCTGGAAAATTGGAAAATGTATTATTGAAAATCGCTGATAATAAATCTGTAGGAACTCTATTAAAGCCAGTTAATGAGCCGCTTGCTGCTCGTAAACAATGGTTAGCATCTCATTTGAAAGTACAGGGTAAATTATATTTAGATGACGGAGCAGTTAAAGTATTACAAAATTATGGGAAAAGTTTATTGCCTATTGGAGTAGTAAAAATAAAAGGCCAATTTTCCCGTGGAGAAATGGTAGCTTGTGTTAATATTGCTGAACAAGAAATAGCTCGTGGTTTAGTAAATTATAATTCTGTAGAAATTAAGAAAATTTTAGGCCATCCTAGTGGGCAAATTGAAGATATTTTAGGTTATGTAGATGAATCAGAATTAATTCATCGAGATAACTTGGTATTGGTTGAATAGGTTTTATTTATCTACCAGTAAAATTATGGAAGCTACTTTTATTCCCTATACTGCTACTACCATTTTACCAAAAGGTAAGGTTTTAGTGCTATCTCCACATCCAGATGATGAAGTATTTGGTTGTGCAGGTGCTATTATTCAACATGTAAAACAAGGAAATATAGTTAAAGTTATTATTCTCACTGATGGCAGTGCTGCTATTAATCATCATGATACTGACAGTCGCTTACGTTATATAGAAACTCGTCAACAAGAAAGTTGTAAAGCAGCTAAGATTTTAGGTTATGGAGTTCCCGAATTTTGGAATTTAGTTGACCGTACTTTGAGCAATAATAAACAACTGGTACAACGTTTAGCCGAATATATTCGATTTAATAATATTACCCAAGTTTATGCTCCTTCACTGGCTGAAATTCATCCGGATCATAGTGCTTTAGCAAATATGGCATTGAAAGTAGCTGACAATTGTAAAATTAAACTGATAATGTATGAAATAGGAATTCCTTTACATCCTAATATTTTACTGGATATAACTCCTTATTTGGAGCATAAAAAACAAGCGATGGACTGTTTTATTTCTCAATTAAAAATCCAAGATTATCGTCGACATATTCTTGGATTAAATAATTACCGAAGTTATACATTACCATCTCATATAACTGTAGCAGAAGCATATTATATATTTGATAACAATATTACCGTTCAACCTTGGCAAGTATTTGGCCCTAATAAATTAACTCATGATTTTGCAACATTAACTAAAGAATTAAATACAATTTATAATAGTCATTCGTGGCGTTTTACCACCCCATTACGTTGGCTAAATAAATGGAGATTAAGAATGAAGAGTGTGATTTAAAATTAAAATAATCTTACCAAATTTGTGTAATCCAAATTAATTCGTTAAAAATTCCTATCCATCCCTCGCAATGCAAATTATTTAATATGTTTTCTAAAAAATTGTTATAATCCATAAATCATAAATTAATACGGTTCCTAAAATATGTTAGAACTTAACCTCAATTTTCCAAACCCACAACAGCTTGTAGTAAGTTTAGTCAATGATAAAACTGGTGAAAAAACCGGAGTTTTAGAATTTAACTCACCTTTTTCTGGTAAAGGCCATCAACAATTAAGCTGGTATTTAGAACAATATGCTAATCAATATAGCTCTGACATAGACGATGAATCAGCAAAAAGAATTGAAAGTCAATTGCCAGAGCTTGGTAAAGCATTATTTAATAAAGTTTTCGCTAAAAAATCAGCCTATCGGCTATATAAAAAGTTCCGGCAACAAAAAGATAATAACAAAATAATAACAATTACAGCGAATCACCCCTCAATTCTATCTTTGCCTTGGGAATTATTACATGATTCTAAGGGTAAAAATTTTCTAACCGTTGAAAAAATTGCTATTCAACGACGAGTAAATTGTCAAAATCCCACACGTGTCAATCCTCAACAAAAATTACATATTTTATTTATAATAAGCCGTCCAACTGACGTTGATTTTAGCGATCCACATGTTAACAGCCAAGCTGCATTGGATGCTCTGCAAAATATATCACAAAAAATTACCGTAGAATTTTTACAACCAGCAACTATACAAAATTTACAAGAACGTTTACAAAACAAACAATTACCTCATGTTGATATAATTCATTTTGATGGATATAGCGTATTTGATGAAAATGCGGAGCCTATAACTGATATAGAAACCTCATCTACTTATTTACTATTTGAACAAGAAAATGGTACAACTCACAAGGTGTCAGCCCCATTATTTGCTAAAATTTTAAATCAACAACAAGTTAGTTTAGTAATTTTATCAGCTGCAACTAATAAAATTGCCGATATGAACAGTGTAGCAACTAGTTTAATCGCAGCCGAAGTTCCATTTGTTCTATCAATGAATTATTCATTATTACAACCAGCAGCCCAAAAAGTTTTTAAAGTTTTTTATACTGGATTAATTCATGGTTATAAAGTTGGTGATGCAGTTAATAATGTTCGTTCTACTTTATATCAAGAACCAGATCGACGTGACTTAATACGGTTAAACAAACCAGCTAAAATTGAATTATACGATTGGTTTGTGCCAACTTTCTATCATCATGGTTATGATGCTCCATTATTAATTCGAGAAGATATTAAACCGCATAGAATACGTTCTAATAGGAACAATTTACCAGTTAGAGATATTCCTAAATTTTTTGGCCATCGACGTGATTTATGGAATATGGAACGGCAATTAGTCAATGGTAAACGCTATATAAACTTACACGGAGCAGATGGTTATGGAAAAACTAGTTTGGTTCAAGAACTTGGCCGTTGGTTACAAAAAACTAATCAAATTAGTTCAGTGGTGTATATAAATTATGCTAATACTCGAAATATAGATCCGATTAGTATAGCAATTAGTTCGATAGCTAAGGTATTGCAAAAAAATCTAACTGATGTGGATTCTGTAACTCAAGCATTGGCAAGAACTCCAACTCTAATAATTTTTGATAATATTGACGCACTTAGTGAAATTAGCAAATATGATTTTAATGAAGAAGAAGCTCTCATTTTCCAAGAAGAATTACATCCCTTAATCGTACATGAAGATGAAACTAAAACTTTTTTCTTTAATGATGAACCAGTTGCAAAATTACCAGCTGATTCTAAATTGGAAAAAATTGTAGTTGAAGAAGAATATGAAAAAACTACTGAGTTTCATTTTACTGAGAATGAAGAAATTGCTAAATCTACAACAGATGACGCAGTAACAAAAGAAGCAGAACCAATTAAGCCCAAGCTAGTTAAAGAGAACCCATTAGCTAAATTACTGGCTGTTGCAAAAAAATGGTCGGAAGTTGGACAAAGTTGTGTAATCGTCATTAGTCGTCAGTCAAATCCTAAATTTTTAACACATTGTCAGTTAGGTAAATTAGAACCCATTGAAGCAATTAGATATTTTGATACTACAATGATAAATCCACCCGTGCATAATATGCCAAACCGACACAGGTTAGAACAATTATTTGAACAAGTTGATTATAATCCTTTGGCTGTTAATATACTGACTTACCGTTTGCAACGTGATGATATAAATAATTTAACCAATCGTTTAGCTGCTGAATTACACCATTTACCAATTGATTTACCACCTGAAAATAGGGCTGTCCAAGCAACAGTATTATTATTCACTGAAACCTTAGAACCTCAAATCAGAAAGCAATTACCAAAATTAAGGGTCTTTCAAAATGGTGCGTTTGAAAATGTATTACGTTCTATTATCAATATTCCAGAATCACAATGGCGACCAATGCGGAGAGCTTTAAAAAATTCCGGTTTAGCTCAAGTAGAAAAATTTGATGGTTTAACAGTAGAATATTTAGAATTTCATCCTAGTATCTTAAATATAGGAGAACTATCTTCAGCTCAACATTCAGCATTACAAGATCGTTATCAACAGGGTTATTATGAATTAGCCAATTTTTTATATAATGAAGAAGGACGTAATCCTTATCATGCTAATATTATTGAACAAAAAGAATTACCTAATTTATTGACTGCCGCTTATGGAGCTGTTGAAACTGGTAAAGATTGGGCAAAAGATTTTGGTAATAAAGTAGATTCTTTTCTATCTGATTTTGGTCTTGTTACAAGTGGCAAGCAATTCGCCAAAGCAACGAAAGATCAAATTGAAAAATTAGCTG
>DRQV01000138.1 GCA_011371325.1 Thioploca sp. | reverse complement strand
TGTTCCATAATTGGTTGGGAACAATAAAAATAAGCAATTCCTAACTCAGCTAAATATTCTTTTAGTGGGGAAGGATCAAAACCTTGAATCTGTGGATCAACAGTTATTACCCCTAACTCAAATTTTATAGGTGCATAACGTTGTAAATGTGCTAGGATATGAAGCAGAGATAAAGAATCTTTGCCACCAGAAAGGCCTAGTAAAATCCGATCTTTATCTTTAATCATTGCATAATCAACAATAGCACGTCCTACACGACGTAAAATTAACTTAGGTGGTTTTTTTAAATTAGACATTTTTTAATTCTTACATAATTAAGCATTAATTTGGAGTTGTAAATGAGTATGATAAATGATTTCACTATTTTTGCCGTAATTTTTTTGGCAATGGTAATAGTTTTAGTATTTTTAGGAGTTAAATCAGTACCTCAAGGTCAGCAATGGACAGTAGAACGATTTGGTAAATATATTAAAACACTTGACCCAGGGCTACATATTATTATTCCAGCTATTGATGTAATTAGTCAACGCTTAAGCATGATGGAAGAAGTTATGGATATTCCATCACAAAATGTCATTACTAAAGATAATGCTATGGTTAATGCGGATGGAGTAATATTTTATCAGATTGTTAATGCTGCCCAAGCTGCTTATCAAGTAAAAGATTTAGATAAAGCATTATTAAATTTAACCATGTCTAATATTCGTACTGTAATAGGTTCGATGGTATTGGATGAAGTTTTATCCAAACGTGATACTATTAATGCTCAATTACTCCATACCGTGGATGATGCTAGTAATCCTTGGGGAGTAAAAGTATTACGGGTAGAAATTAAAGATATATCTCCACCTCAAGATTTAGTTGATGCTATGGCTCGGCAAATGAAAGCAGAACGAGATAAACGGGCTATCATTTTAGAAGCCGAAGGTAAACGAAAAGCTGATATTTTACAAGCTGAAGGTGAAAAACAAGCCGTAATTTTAGAAGCTGAAGGACGACGAGAAGCGGCTTTTCGAGATGCTGAATCTAGAGAACGGTTTGCTCATGCAGAGGCTAGAGCTATGCAAACTATTTCAATTGCAGTTGAAGAAGGTAATATGCAATCTATGAACTATTTAATTGCGATTAAATATATGGGTGCTATCAATAATTTAGCTACTTCTGAAAATTCTAAACTATTATTAATGCCATTGGAAACAGCTGGTGTTATTGGTGCATTTGCTGGAATTAAAGATATCGTTAAACATGCGTCTCTAAAACCTTGAGGTAATTATGGAACTGTTACAAAGTGAACATATGTATTTGTATTGGTGGATGTTGGCTGTCTGTTTGTTATTATTAGAATTTTTAGCAATAGGTACTATAGGCTCATTCTTTTTATGGCCAGCTATTGCCGCTACTTTAATGGGCTTAATAGTACGTTCTTATACCGTAGAACCACAGTATCAAATTCTGATTTTATCAACAGTATCAGTCTTAAGTGTTGTATTATGGCGAGCTTATTTACGTAGGAGTCCATTAAAAAGTGATCAACCTTTTCTTAATTTACGTGGCTCTGAATTAGTTGGTCAAATTTATCCAGTAACCGATGCTATAGTTGATGGATTAGGTCGAATTGATGTAGCTGATGGTAGTTGGCGAGTGGAAGGGCCTGATTGTCCGGTTGGAACTAGGGTTAGAGTAATTGATTCTGGTACTGCTCGTTTACAAGTTGAACTATTAGATGAAGAAAGTTCATTTATAGGAAAAATGATCGGCCCAGCAACTAAACGAAAAAAATTTAGTGCAGCTGTTAGGCATGAGGCTAGAAAAGAATCGGATTATTAAATGACTATTATAAATACTAAAGATTTTATCAAAAGCATTGCTGATGCCTTTCAGTTCATTTCTTATTATCATCCTATTGATTATATTAAAGCTTTAACGATAGCTCATGAACGAGAAAAATCTGCTATTGCGAAAGATGCTATTGCCCAAATTTTAGTTAATTCTCGTATGTGTGCAGAACAACATCGTCCAATTTGTCAAGATACTGGAATTGCAGTGGTATTTTTAAAAATTGGAATGGAAGTTCAGTGGCAGAATGATATGAGTATTACCAATATGGTGAATGAGGGAGTCCGGCAAGCTTATACTAATTTGGATAATCCATTACGGGCATCTATTTTAACCGATCCAATTGGGAGTCGTAACAATACTAAAGATAATACTCCTGCTGTCATACATATGGAAATTGTACCTGGCAATAAAGTAGAAGTTAAAATTGCGGCTAAAGGTGGTGGATCAGAAAATAAGGCCAAACTGGTTATGCTTAATCCAAATGATAGTATAGTAGATTGGGTTTTGGATACAGTTCCTACAATGGGAGCTGGTTGGTGTCCGCCAGGAATATTGGGAATTGGAATTGGTGGTACTGCTGAAAAAGCAATGTTGTTAGCCAAGGAATCCTTAATGCAACCAGTAAATATACATGAATTGCAAGAAAATGGCACTAGTATTGAACAACTACGACTAGAATTATATAATAAAGTCAATGCACTAGGTATTGGAGCTCAAGGTTTAGGCGGTTTAACTACTGTATTGGATGTAAAAATTTTAGACTATCCAACTCATGCTGCATCTTTACCAGTAGCAATGATTCCTAACTGTGCTGCGACTCGTCATACCCATTTTGTATTGGATGGTAATGGGCCAGCTAACTTAGTGCCTCCTAGTTTATCGGATTGGCCAAAAATAACTTGGCAGGCAAGTAAAAATACTCGACGGGTTAATCTTGATACAATAACTAAAACAGATATTTTGCAATGGAAAGCTGGTGAAAGTTTATTAATATCTGGTAAATTATTGACTGGTAGAGATGCTGCTCATAAAAAAATTATTGATCTTATTAACAAAGGTAAACCATTGCCTACAAGCTTAGATTTTAATGGGAAATTTATTTATTATGTTGGCCCAGTGGATGCGGTAAATGATGAAGCAGTTGGATCAGCAGGCCCTACAACTGCAACTCGTATGGATAAATTCACCGATGTGATGCTAACCCAAACTGGTATTATTGGTATGATCGGTAAAGCAGAACGTGGCGAAAAAACAATTGCTGCGATAAAACAACATAAAGCTATTTATTTGACTGCTGTTGGTGGAGCTGCTTATCTAGTATCGAAAGCAATTCGTTCAGCACGTGTATTAGCATTTCCAGAATTAGGCATGGAAGCAGTGTATGAATTTGAAGTGAAAGATATGCCAGTTATGGTTGCTGTAAATACTGATGGTGAATCAATTCATCAAATAGGACCGGCACAATGGCAGGTTTTAGAACAACTGTAAATAAAGTTTTTGCAAATGATAAATTTTTAATATTGAAAACAATTATTCTAGCTACCACATTGATACGTTAGGATATGTTATAATATCAATCATCAGATTATGTTTCATTCACTTAATATGAGGTA
>DRQV01000137.1 GCA_011371325.1 Thioploca sp. | reverse complement strand
TTGGAAGAAGTTTTTATGAGTTTAACAAATGATAATCATAATTGATTGAATAATAATTTTAAATATGCTTGATTTTTTTATAACTTACCATATAACTTAAAAGAATCAATGATCATTTTATGTAATCTTATTAATAGATATTAATCTTTTAATAGTAAAAGTATTTAAGGCTAGACATATTTTTTTATTAGTGTATAATAAACTCATAAAATGGTCGAGTGGGATTGTTACTTAATTGGAAGGGTACGGGGTTTATAAATACCAAAATAACCCCCATTGATCCCACCACACTGCCCTGATAGCTCAGTTGGACTAGAGCGTCCCCCTCCTAAGGGGAAGGCCAGAGGTTCAATTCCTCTTCAGGGCGATGATTTCTCCTTGTGTTGTGTCGTTGACTGAAGTTCAGTATATAGCAATATTGTACTGATTCTTCAGTCGTTTTTTAATCCCCTCATAATTCTGATCTTATATATCCCTAGTTTTAACTAAACTCCCTTTCCCAGAAATATCCAGCATATTAAACTTAAAGAATTTAATAAACTTAATAAATGGTTTTTAAAATTTATGTAGAATATAATTGATCTGCAACTTAATAAATGTTTAATAAAAAGTCTAAACTAGCATAGTTTTAATAAATGTTGAATATTGTGTTAAAATACAATCCCATTTAAACACCGAGGAATTCATATTGAATCACAGTGCATTGCCACAAAAACAAGGACTATACAATCCACAAAATGAACATGATGCTTGTGGTGTTGGTTTCATTGTTCATATTAAAGGTCATAAAAACCACGCAATCATCGAACAAGGTTTAGAAATTTTAAAAAACTTGACCCATAGAGGAGCTGTAGGAGCTGATCCTTTAGCTGGTGACGGTGCTGGAGTTCTTATTCAAATTCCAGATGGTTTTGTTCGGGCAGAATGTGAATTTACTTTGCCACCAGTGAATGAATATGGTATTGGCATGGTATTTTTACCACAAGAAGCAGAGAACCGTGCTGCTTGTGAAGAAATAATCGCTAAGATAGTCATAAAAGAAGGTCAAGAAGTAATTGGTTGGCGAGATGTACCTACCAATAATGAAGGATTAGGCGAAGATGTCAAAGCCGTTGAACCAACAATCCGTCAAATATTTATAAAAAATAATTGTATTAATCAAGATAGTTTTGAACGTAAATTGTTTATAATTCGTAAGATTATAGAACATTCGGTTGAACAAAAATTAAAGTTAGATAAAGCACATTTTTACATTCCATCTCTATCATCACGTACCTTACTATACAAAGGTATGTTATTGGCTGGCCAAGTTGGGGATTATTATTTAGATTTACAAGATGAACGCATGGTTACAGCACTAGCTCTAGTCCATCAACGTTTTTCCACCAACACATTCCCAACTTGGGATTTAGCTCAACCTTTCCGTATGATTTGCCATAATGGTGAAATTAACACATTACGTGGCAATGTAAATTGGATGGCAGCTCGTCGACATGCAATGTCTTCGGAAATATTAGGTGAAGATTTAAATAAAATTTGGCCATTGATTGACGAAGGACAATCTGATTCTGCTTGTTTTGATAATGCGTTAGAATTATTAGTTGCTGGTGGTTATTCATTGGCAGAAGCTATGATGTTATTAATTCCAGAAGCTTGGACTAAAAATCCATTGATGGATTCTAAACGACGAGCTTTTTATGAGTATAATGCAGCAATTATGGAGCCTTGGGATGGGCCAGCAGCAGTTGCATTTACAGATGGCATACAGATTGGAGCTACTTTAGATCGGAACGGTTTACGACCAGCTCGTTATTTGATCACCAATGATGATATGGTGGTAATGGGGTCAGAAATGGGCGTATTGACCATTCCACAAGAAAAGATTATTAAAAAATGGCGCTTACAACCTGGTAAAATGTTCTTGATTGATACTGAACAGGGTCGGATTATTGAAGACGAAGAAATAAAAAATGTACTTATTAATCGAGTTCCTTATCAATATTGGCTGAATGAAACTAAAATTGTATTAGAAAAATTACCAAATGAAGTAACAGCAATGCCACCAGATGAGGCTACCTTGTTGAAATGGCAACAGGCTTTTGGTTATACTAAAGAAGACCTAAAAATATTTTTAATACCAATGGTGACTACTGGCCAAGACCCAATTGGATCAATGGGAGTTGATACTTCATTAGCAGTATTGTCCAACCGTCCTAGAATGTTGTATGATTATTTTAAGCAAAATTTTGCTCAAGTTACCAATCCTCCAATTGATCCAATTAGAGAGGAATTGGTTATGTCATTGGTATCATTTATTGGTCCACGACCAAATTTATTGGGTTTTAAAGAAGATTTACACAAACGATTAGAAGTTCAGCAACCAATTTTAACTAATTGTGATTTAGAAAAAATTCGGAAGATTGAAACTCGTTCTGATGGTGCGTTTAAGACCAAAACATTAAGCATGTGTTATGCAGTAAATGCTGATCCAATTGCTAACATGGAAACTGCATTAAGCAAATTATGCGACAAAGCTGAACAAGCAGTCTTAGCTGGCAATAATATCTTGATTTTATCTGATCGTGATATTGATGCTGATCATATTGCAATTCCAGCATTATTAGCCACTTCAGCAGTTCATCATCATTTAATTCAGCAAGGTTTACGAACCGAATCTGGTTTAGTAATAGAAACTGGAGAAGCTCGTGAAGTACAACATTTCTGTTTATTAGCCAGTTATGGGGCAGAAGCTATCAACCCATATTTAGCTTTAAACACTATATCCGTCAGTTTAGCTAGTTTACCAACGAAACTTAGCTTAGAACAAGCCCAGCAAAACTATATTCAAGCAGTTGGTAAGGGCATTTTAAAAGTCATGTCTAAAATGGGTATTTCCACCTATCATTCTTATTGTGGAGCCCAAATTTTTGATGTAGTTGGCCTAGCTGATGATTTTATTGCAGCTTATTTTACTGGTACTCAATGTAAAATTTCTGGGATTGGTTTGGCTCAAGTTGCTGAAGAAACCGTTCGTCGACATCGAGTTGCTTTTGGAGGTAAACATTTATATCGTAATGCATTAGATGTTGGCGGTGAGTATGCTTATCGAGAAAAAGGCGAACATCATGCTTGGACTCCAGAAACTATTACTCAATTACAACATGCTACTCGGCAAAATGATCGTGCCTTATATGATAAATTTGCTAAACAAATAAACGAACAAAATGCAAAGATATTAAATTTGCGAGGATTATTCACTTTCAAATTTGCTGACCAAGCGATTCCATTAGATGAAGTAGAACCAGCTTCTGAAATTGTAAAACGATTTGCAACAGGTGCAATGTCATATGGCTCGATTTCTTACGAAGCTCATACTACTTTAGCGATTGCAATGAACCGCTTAGGTGGTAAATCTAATACTGGTGAAGGTGGCGAAGAAGTTGAACGTTTCACTCCAATGCCAAATGGTGATTCCAAACGTTCCGCTATTAAACAGGTAGCTTCTGGTCGTTTTGGAGTAACTACTGAATATTTAGTTAATGCCGATGATATTCAAATTAAAATGGCTCAAGGTGCGAAACCAGGTGAAGGTGGTCAATTACCAGCTCATAAAGTTAATAAAACTATTGCTAAAGTGCGTTATTCAACCCCTGGGGTTGGTTTAATCTCGCCGCCGCCACATCACGATATTTATTCAATTGAAGATTTAGCTCAGTTAATTCACGATCTAAAAAATGTTAATCCTAAAGCTCGGATCAGTGTTAAACTAGTATCAGAAATTGGAGTGGGAACTGTGGCTGCCGGTGTATCTAAAGCCCATGCAGACCATGTGACAATTTCCGGTTACGATGGTGGTACTGGAGCTAGTCCAGTGACATCGATTAAACATGCTGGTTCACCGTGGGAAATTGGTTTAGCAGATACTCATCAAACTTTGGTATTAAATAAATTACGTGGTCGAATAGCTGTTCAAACTGATGGCGGAATTCGGACTGGACGTGACGTGGTGATAGCCAGTTTATTAGGTGCTGATGAATTTGGTTTTGCGACCGTGGCTTTGATTGTGGAAGGTTGTATCATGATGCGTAAATGTCATCTTAATACCTGTCCAGTTGGAGTTGCTACTCAAGACCCTGAATTAAGAAAGATGTTTACTGGCCAACCTGAACATATAGTAAATTACTTCATGTTTGTAGCTGAGGAAGCTCGAGAATTAATGGCAAAATTAGGTTTCCGTACTATCAATGAAATGATTGGTAAAGCTTCTGAAAAATTAGATATGCGAAAGGCTATTACCCATTGGAAAGCTAAAGGGCTTGATTTTACTAAAATTTTATACAATCCAGAAATGGAACCAGAGGTTGCTACTTATAACTGTGAAACTCAAGATCATGGTTTGGATAAAGCTTTAGATCAAGAGCTAATCAAACAAGCTCAACCAGCATTGAAAAGTAAAACTTCTGTTCAAATCAATTTGCCGATTTATAACTATAATCGTACTTGTGGAGCAATGCTATCTGGAGAAGTTGCCAAACGTTATGGTCATGCAGGTTTACCAGAAGATACGATTAAAATTAATCTAACCGGATGTGCAGGCCAAAGTTTTGGAGCTTTTGTGGCTCGTGGTATAACCATTGAATTAGCCGGGGAAGCCAATGACTATGTTGGCAAAGGTTTAAGTGGAGGACGACTTATTATTTATCCACCGCAAGAATGCCCTATAATTCCCGAAGAAAATATTATCGTTGGTAACACTGTATTATATGGTGCGATTACTGGTGAATGTTATTTCCGAGGTATTGGTGGTGAACGGTTTGCAGTACGTAATTCTGGAGCAGTGGCTATAGTTGAAGGTGTTGGTGATCATTGTTGTGAATATATGACTGGCGGAGTGGTAGTCGTTATTGGCTCAACTGGCCGAAATTTTGCGGCTGGTATGAGTGGTGGTATTAGTTATGTATTGGATGAGATTGGTGACTTCAGTAAACGTTGTAACATGGCTATGGTGGAATTGGAAACTGTTACTAAAACTGATGCTGAAATAAGCACTTTAGATGTAGCTATGCAGAACATGTTAGCTGATGATGAAATGCGATTAAAAACCATAATTACCAAACATTTACAATATACGAATAGTAGTAGAGCCAAACAAATTTTGGATAATTGGGATGAATATCTACCTAAGTTTGTGAAAGTTATGCCAATAGATTATCGGCGAGCTTTGACTCAAATGCGGGAAGATGGGTAAAGATTAAAACTTTGGTAGTTCTGAACAGTGATATATTAAAATAACATTATTCAGGACTACTAATTTTTCTGAGAAAATAACATTCTTAAACGCTAAAGATAAATTTCTACGCTTATTGAAGTTATATTAAAACTATCTGAATTATATTTAATGAGTAGTTAAGATTATGTAACCTCAGTTGCTATTTCCAAAGATTGTTTAGCAATTTCTTGTAATTGTTCCAGTTCAAAATCATTAGCTAAATAAATAATTTTGTCCATAAAACTTTCTAATTTTGAATCAATTATCTTTAATTGTTTAGCAAGTTCTATGATCCCAGCTATATCTCCTACCATAATTAAATTTGATAATTCAGTAGCTTGTTTAATAGATAAAATCGGGAATTGTTCTTCATCTGGTTCATTTGGATAAATCCATTGTAATTTTAAATATTTACTCAATAAGTTTAGTAATTTAATATTCTCAATTGGTTTTTCAATAAACTCATTACAACCTGCGATTAAACAATTTTGCTTATTAGTTTTAAATACACTAGCAGAAGCGGCTATAATAGGCAAATCTTTACAAAACTTTCTTATCCGTTTGGTTGTTTCGAGTCCATCAATTCCTGGCATCATCAAATCCATAATAATTAAATCTGGACGTAATTGTTGAGTTATTTCTATACATATATTGCCATTGTTAGCTTCTAATATTTCAAAACCTAAAGGAGTTAGAATATTAGTTAAAAACTCCCGATTTTCTTTATTGTCATCTACTACTAATATAGTATAAGGATATTTATGGCTTTTATAACCAATCGCTAATGGTTGTTGAACGATAACTTGCGAAATATCTGATATTATTGGTAATTTAAAAGTTACTAGGAAACTAGAACCTTGTCCTAAAACACTATCTAACTCTAATTTACCACCCATTGCATCAATTAGTTTTTTGGTTATAGATAAACCCAAACCAGTGCCTTTAGCTTTTTGATTCCTATCTCCAGACTGCTGAAAAGGTAAAAATATATTTTGTAAGTCATTTTTATCAATTCCAATTCCAGTATCTGTCACTTGTAAACTAATTATTTCATTCTGACGAGTTACTTTAAAAGTTACAATACCTTGTTCAGTGAATTTAATTGCATTACTCAATAAATTAATAAAAATTTGTCGTAAATGTTTTTCATCACCATTAACAATGGTAGGTAAATTATCTGCAAATTCTACGTTAAAATTAATTTTTTTTTGCGAAGCTCGCATTTTAAATAATTCTGCAATACTATATAAAAATTGGTTAAAATTAAATACTGTTGGAATAATTTCTAATTTTCCAGCTTCAATTTTAGATAAGTCTAAAATATCACTGATTAAGGTTAATAAATATTCTCCACTACGTTTGATAACATCAATTCCATCCTGCTGTTGTTCATTTAAACTGTTATCTTGTTTAAAAATTTGAGCATAACCTAAAATTCCATTTAATGGAGTCCGAAATTCATGGCTTATATTAGCTAAAAATACACTTTTAGCTTGATTAGCTGCCATGGCTTGATCCATAGCTTTAGCAAGTTCATTAGTTCGTTGTTGTAGTTCAGCTGTACGTTGCTCTACCATATCTTCCAAATGTTCTCGATATTGGTTGAGTTTAATACTATTAGTTTCGATATGAGTCAACATGTCATTGAATTTATCAACTAAATTTCCCCATTCATCATCAACTATTTTATCCACTCGTAATGAATAATCTTTATTTTGTGATACTAATTGCATAGTTGTTAATAAACTATAAAATGGAGTAGTAATAATACGTTGGAATTTAGAAGCTAAGATAAATGCTAATAACAAGGACACTAAAATAATGATAATAACAATTACTCCACTACGAAACAAATGTTCTTTAAATACTTTTAAATCTGATACTATGTAAATTGTACCAATTATTTCATTTTT
>DRQV01000136.1 GCA_011371325.1 Thioploca sp. | reverse complement strand
TTTATGGCAATATATCTGTTTTACCATAGTTTGGTGGGTAATGTAAAATTTACTGGCGAGGGAATTATTAGGCCGATTTATTTTTCTATATTAATCAGTCATGTTATACTGGCTTCTTTTATTATACCATTGATTTTAGTAACTATTAGTTTCAGTCTCAGGAAAAAGTTTGAGGCCCATAAGCGTATTGTTCGGTGGACGTTGCCTATTTGGTTATATGTCTCGGTAACTGGAATAATAATTTATATTTTGGCATTTCATATTTATCCATCTATTGGGTAATTTAAAAAATTTATATCATATTTTAATATTAAGGTGTGCAAAATGGTAATTAGGTTTTATACTGGCTTAATCTTTATAAAACCTCAATAGAAGCATATTGTTTTAATACATTTAAAACTTTCCTTAAATTTTCTATTTTAGTATTGGGATTTAATAAGGTAAACTTAAGATAAACCTTAGAATTTAAACGAGTTTTACCAATGTTAGCTATACCATCCATCAAAATTTTTTGGCATATTTTCTCGTTAATAATATCTAATTCTGGATCATGTAGCTTATTATCACCAATATAACGAAACAATAACGTGTTTAACTGAGGTTTAATTGCTAACTGTAACTGTGAATCTTGCTCAATTTCAAAAGCAATTTGTTGAGCCAATAAAACAGTGCTGTCAATCATAGTGGCAAAAGTTTTACGGCCTAAATTACGCAATGACATAAATAACTTAAGTGCATCAAACCGTTTGGTAGTTTGTAAAGATTTATTCACCAAATTAGGAATATCGTTGATTTCATCAGATTCAGGATTTAAATAGTCCGCATGTAATTTAATTAAATCAAAATTAGAACGATCTTTGAGCAAAAAAACACCACAACTAATGCTTTGATAAAACTGTTTATGAAAATCTACAGTGATTGAATTAGCTAACTCTATACCTTGCAATAAGTCACAATATTTCTCACTTAATATAAAAGCTCCTCCATAAGCAGCATCTACATGCAACCAAACATCATGTTGTTTGGCGTATTGTGCTAGCTTTAGCAAAGGGTCAATGCTACCGAAATTAGTGCTTCCAGCAGTGCCGACTATAGCGATTGGAAGCAAGTTATTTTGTTCACAATGTTCAAATGCAGTATCTAAAGCTAACATTGAAAGCCGCTTATATTTGTCAGTTGCTACTGGTATTACAGCATTCATACCCATACCAATCAATGCTAATGATTGTTGTACTGAAAAATGGGTTTCTTCTGAGCATAATACTCGAAATAGGTTAGCTTCTGCTGGCAAACCCTGTTGCCAAACATCAACAGCAAAATGTTTTTTAGCAGCATGATTCCTAGCTAACATTAAACCCATTAAGTTGGATAAAGTGCCACCACTAGTGAATACACCATCAGCTTGGGTATCATAACCAAATATGTTACATAACCAGTTTATAACATGTTGTTCTAATAATGTAGCTGCTGGTCCTTGATCCCAAGAATCTAATGATTGATTAGTTGGACTAATGAATGTTTCTGCAATTAAATTTGGTATCAGTGGCGGACAATGTAAATGGGCTATACACAGTGGTGCAGATACTTTTATGCTATTTTGTAATATATATTGTTCTACTTCCTGTACAATAGTTGATAATTCAATACCTTGTTCTGGGCAAATTTCTAACTGGGCAATATTAGCTGCAATTTGAGCTGGACTAGCTCCACTATAAATCGGTTCCAAATCAGCAAAATGCTGTAATAATAATTGATTCGCTAAGTTTGTATTATAGTTATACGAATTTACACTTATCTCAGAACCATCAAGAAACCAGCCAGTAAAATTATTAGTCATAACTTTCAGCAATTTTTATCGCATCTTCAAACAGCAGTGCAACTGTATCTATTTGTTCCGCATTGATAATTAAAGGTGGTAAAAAACGTAGTGTGCTAGAGTTACGCCCTCCTAATTCAACAATCAATCCAAGTTTGAAACATTCTTGTTGAATACGAGTTGCCATTGTATTATAAGTAGGAAAACTACCAAGATGATCAGGAGGTAATTTTTTATTAACAATTTCTACTCCAATCATTAAACCTCGACCACGCACTTCACCAATAGTATCAGCCTGAATCATATTAAAGCGATTAACTAAACGTTTACCCATTGACTGTACGTGAGATAATAACTGCTGTTCTTGAATAAAATGTAAAGTTGCAGAACCAGCAGCCATAGCCATAGTATTACCACGAAAAGTACCAGCATGAGCCCCTGATGACCAAACATCTAATTCTTTATTATAGACAATAACAGCCATTGGTAAACTACCACCGATAGCTTTCGATAAAACTACTATATCTGGAATAATTTCAGCTTGTTCAAAGGCATACATACTACCAGTACGTCCAACTCCAGTTTGTACTTCATCTAAAATTAAAGGAATTTTATGTTCTTTGGTAATGGTACGTAATTTACGTAACCATTTATTTGGAGCTGGAATAACTCCACCTTCACCTTGTATAGCTTCCAAAATAATTGCAGCTGGCGGTAACACACCACTTTCTGGGTCATTTAATAATCTTCCAATAAAATGAATCCCAATCTCTTCTCCTTTATTTCCCCCAACTCCAAATGGACAACGATAGGTATAAGGATAAGGTAAAAAATGAACGTCAGACATTAAATTAGGCACTTTCATTTTTGGTTCTTTATTACCAGTTAATGCTAATGCACCATGTGTCATACCATGATAGCCACCTTGGAAGGTACAAATTGTACGTCTACCAGTTGCAGTTTTTGCTAATTTTATTGCTGCTTCTACTGCATCAGTGCCAGCTGGGCCACAAAATTGAATACGAGCATTATTAGCAAATTCCATTGGTAAACTATTGAGAATATTTTCACAAAATTGATCTTTTATTGGTGAGGTCAAATCCAAGGTGTGCAATGGTAAACCACTTTGCAAAGTCTGTTGAATTGCTTCTATAACAACTGGATGATTATGTCCCAAAGCAAGAGTTCCGGCACCAGCAAGACAATCAATATATGTTTTTCCATTAACATCGGTAATATTTATACCTTGAGCTTTAGCTATAGCTATGGGAATTCTACGAGGATAACTGCGTGCATGAGACTCAAAATTGTTTTGACGTTGTAGGTAATACTTATTATCTTTAGGCTCTACTAAGTGTTCCGTTATCATTTGTTAACCTAGTAATTATGTATTTAATACAAATAAGGTACTATAAACTATGAATTTGTATAATTTTTAGTATTATTTAGTAATAATGGCAACATTGAGTTACCAATTCCAGCAGCTAAACCGGCAGTGTATAATGCACTAGCAATAATAATTCCGAAATGTAAAATAAATACACCACCAATCACTATAACTCCCGGTACAATAGTCATTGCAAGTCCAGTATTTAAATTCGTATTTAATTCTTGAGCGAGATCGAATAATTTATTCAGTTGAGTTAAATTTTTATCCAATAGTAAAATTTGAGCAGTGTCTGTTGCAATCATTGAAGCACCAGTCAAAGAAACCGAAACATCAGCTTGTTTTAATGCAATGGAATCATTAATACCATCACCGATAAAACACACTGATTTTCCTTCCTTTTGAATTTTTTCAATAATTTTAGCCTTATTTTCTGGTAAAACTTCCGCAAAATAATTAGCTATTTTTAGTTCTTTGGCTAATTGTTTAGTTGGTTCCATGTGATCACCAGATATGATATATATGGAAAAATTACGTTGTTGCAATTGTTTGATTATCGTTTTTACTTCAGGACGAATTGTTGCGTGTAATTCGATCGCTCCCACCACTTGTGAATCAATTGCAATCATAATCAATGAATGGCCATGCTCTTGACAATATGTCATAACGTCTAGCATTGTTTCTGGTATATCAAGTCCTTCTATTTCCATAAATCGGGAACTACCAACTCGGATCAATTTCTTATCATTAGTAGTTACTTTTATGCCATAACCAACTTCATAATTTGCATCGTCAATCGTTGGTAATTTTAGTTGACGTTTATTTGCTTCTTGTAAAATAGCTTTAGCAATTGGGTGAGATTGTTTATATTCGCTCGCTGCAGCATAAGTTAGTAATTCATTTTCTTCATAACAATCATTT
>DRQV01000135.1 GCA_011371325.1 Thioploca sp. | reverse complement strand
CTGAAATGCAAAAGCATTTCGGTTGCCAGCAAAACCTTGAAAATTTGGTGAAATATATAATCCAGTCAACCAACCAGATTTATCAAGAAATCGTAGTGATATCTGAACAACTATTACAGCTACTGCAGTCGAGACTATAGTTTCAGACAGACGTCTTAAACCATGACCACCCAGATAGTGAACTGTTAAATATCCAACACTAAGGTAACCTAATAACACTAACCAGCCAAAAAGTCGGCCGACCAACGCCCACTGGGTGATACCAATTTCTACTACCCCATTAAAGAATGAAAATATAAACAATGCACTAATAGAAATCAGTATCTTATTAAACTGGAAGATACGCCAATTAGGAAATTGGCGAGTACTAATTATATGCAATACAGTTACACTGAGAGCAAGAATTGCAAACGGATCGGCAAGATTAACATTGATAATCCCACCAGCAAGAGTTAAATGTATCTGAAAAAAAAGAAGAACAGCAGTAGCTGTTACAATTAACCAAACAGCAGCTTTTTCTATCTGTATAGCATCTATAGATTCAGTTATAATTATAAGAGGTTTTTTCAAGCAACCATTAACTTGTTTTTTTAATGCTATTGGTGCAGCAATAAGAATTATTGCCGTCGAACACAAACCAACTAGAATAGATACAGCCAAAGCATTTGGACTAGAAACACCAATTTTTCCTAACGCATATACAGCGGCTAATTCCCGGACTCCCCAACCATTAACCGATAAGGGTAAACTAGCCGCAAAACTTGTGATTGCTACTGCAGCCAGGAGTTCCCAGAAATCAACATTTGGCTGCAATACCAAAACCCCTATAATAAATGTAGTAAAAATTAATAACTGAGCGATTAATGTGATAGCAATAACTTCTGAGACATTTATAATATTTTTAAGAGATTTTGTTCTCTTAACTAAGAATGATTCAAATTTAGATCGACTTAGCCATAAACTCAAAATCAGTCCGCCACTTGCTGTAATGACAATTTCCACTATTGAAATATTAGTTAAGAATTTAGATATTGTCAGGGAATCTAGTATGAAAACTGCACCTAATAAACAAAGACTACCACTGATAATAAATAATACTATTCGTTCATATGCAGTAAGAAAAGCTAAGATCGATGGTGGCACCCCAAATTTACTTAGTACCAAATGACGTCCCGCGACTTGACCAAATAGAGAAATAAAAAAAAGACTAGCAACATAGCCGGAAATATTTGCCTTTAAAACAACCCAAGCGGGAGCAGCTATCCCAAAATGAATCAGGACTTGCTTTAAACGGTAGGTAACCACACCTAAATTTATTCCTAGCAAACCTAAAACTAGAAATATTAACCATACAGGAAATCTAGAAAAGTTATGTAACACCTCTTCAGTATTAGTTATTGTTAAAGCAACGACCAAAAGTATTATAGAGATTATGGGAAATACAATTTTACGATTCAACATACTACGATTACTTACCACCCAAGGATTATTATATTTTTATTCAATAGCGGAATTCCAAGATTGGAACATTAATACATCCCATAAATGGTATGACCAATTTCGTTTCTTACTAAGATGTTCCAACCACATTGTCCGAATTGGTACAGAATTGAAATATCCCTCTTCTAGTAAACGAGATTCATCAAGCAACTTTTCAGCCCATGGTTTGAGAGGACCTCGTAACCAGGAATCTAACGGGATACTAAACCCCATTTTGGGACGGTCGATCAATTTAGATGGCACATGTTGCTCAAGAATTCGCCTTATTAACCATTTTCCCTGACCATCACGAACTTTCATAGAAAGAGGCAAGCTCCAAGCAAATTCTACTAAACGATGATCAAGAAATGGTATTCTTGTCTCGAGTGATACGCCCATGGCAGCACGATCAACTTTTACCAGGATATCGTCAGGTAGATATGACACCGAATCCATATACATCATATTATGTTCTAAATTTAGTACATCCAATGAACAATTTAGCAGCCGTATTTTTGTTATTGGCTCATAATTACCTTTCACTACATCTTGTGTATTTTTCCAGTGTATTATTAATCCCTCATAAATTTCTTCAGCGGATTTTACAGCCAGAATATCTGCGAGCTTGTGTAGTTTGTCACCTGGAGTTGAATAACACAGTTTTTTTGGCAAGAATATATTTAGCCCACTAAAAACTTTATCCCAAGCTTCTGGTGAAACAGATGTAAGTATTCCAGCAATAGCAGCTCTAAAATTTCTAGGCATCCAATAAATTCTCCTCCAAATAGCTGGTCCCCAGAGATATCGATTATATCCTCCAAATAATTCATCCCCACCATCTCCAGATAAACTAACTGTCACATGTTGACGTGCCAACTCACTTACTAATGCCATAGGAATTTGAGAAGAGTCAGCAAAAGGTTCATCATATAGTTGGTGTAAGTTCGGAATGATCTCAATTGCTTTCTTATCATTAACATACAACTCGGTATGCTCAGTACCTAAATAATTAGCTACAGCACGTGCATGTTTTGCTTCGTTATAATCTGATTCATAAAAACCCACTGTAAATGTCTTTATAGGCCGAGTAGATTGTTTCTGCATCAAAGCCAATACTGTAGATGAATCTATACCTCCGGAAAGAAATGCACCTAAAGGAACATCAGAAATCATCTGTCCAGAGATTGATTGAGTCAATAAGCACTCTAATTGATCCTGAGCCTCATCAGTAGTACCTAAAAAAAGGTTCTTTTGCCCATTCATTGCAACTTCATGAAGAGACCAGTATAGATGAGGAAGAGGTATATCATTATTATCTATATTGGATTTTGATATTTTTAAGATACTTCCTGGTAATAATTTATACACACCATTATATATAGT
>DRQV01000134.1 GCA_011371325.1 Thioploca sp. | reverse complement strand
GTTTCATTATCAGTGACACGAATACCTTGAATAAATTTGCTTTCTTTATCCAATCGTTTTAACAATTTAGATATTTGTGGTCCTCCACCATGTACTATGATAGGATTTATCCCAACCCGTTTCATTAAAACTACATCACGAGCAAAACTATTTTTTAATGTTTCATCCACCATAGCATTGCCACCATATTTGATGATAAAAGTTTTACCAACAAATTCATTAATATATGGTAATGCTTCAGTTAAAACATGAGCAATATTTTTAGCTGAAGAAAGTGTTAAACTCATAATTATTTAGTTGCAATATTAAATGTATAAAATTATAGTAATTAGGTTAAATTGTAAATGAATTAGGTCAATTTAATAAAATTTATAAACTAAAAAATCTTGGACTAATTTATATTCCAATAACTTCTATACCTCTAAAATACTGATTTATAATATAGCCAATGTTCCTTTGGAATAAGATTTTCCTTATTAACAAGAATTTTAAACATTTCATATTTCTCCAATAACTCTTTCCATGAATTATTATTTACTGAGGCATAAAAGATAATAGCTGCTTCATATGGCGTTAGACTATCTCGTAAGCTTTCTATATGAATAGCTAATAAGTCTTTTATATTATTAGTATTTATATGTAAGTAATTTATATAATTTAGCAAACTAAAAAAAGCCGAGATATAATTTTCTACAGTTATACCATATTTTTCTAAAAGTTCATTATTAAAATTTCTAAAAACTTGCTCTAAAATCTCCTTTTCTGGCATTGAATAATAATCTTGGTAAGAATCATTATTTCTAAAAATATCAAAGATAAACTTAAAAGAATGTGGATAGTATATTAATCTATCAGTAATAATACCATCAGTGGTAATGGGGATTCTCACAATAACACTATTTCTGGTAGCATTTAAATTATTTTTTCTACTTTCTATCTGCGAATTGATAATTTGTTTATTTGTAACTTTTTCCTGTTTTTTGGCAATTTTCTTCTGATGTTTTGTTGATTTTTTTATTTCTCGTTTAGTATCTCGAAGCTCATATAGATGGATAATGATCGTAATAAGAAATAGTAATAAAGAAAGAAAAGAAAACAAAGGGTTAAGTATTCCACCAACATAATCACCTAAAGCTCCCCAACCTCCTCTGGTAGATTCAGTCTCAGAATTAGGCCAAAAATCTGGAAAAGCATTATTATATTTAAAATAGGCAAAATAGCCTCCAAATATAGCTAGTAAAAAAATTAAGATAAAGAAAAATCCCAAAAAAGAAAATTGATATTTCTTTAATATTTCTCTTGTTAAATAAAGTGTTACTCCTATAATTCCAAGAATTAAAAAAGTTATTAAAAGTAAAAAAACCGCAGAGTTATTTTGAAAATATATTATTATAAAATCTAGGTATTCTTTCATAGATTATTGATTGCTGGTAATTACCTACGATACCTATGGACAGTATAGTAAGGGATGTATTGAAAACGTTATGTATGTATCCTACCAAATTATAATCTATCAATCAAACAGGCTTACGTGTTAATCATGCTACCATAACTTTATTTGGAACTACGGTTCTGCTATACTTTGTCAATGCGTAAATTCTATTCTATAAAATCAAGACCAAATCCCTAATTACAAAATTATCAAATGAATTTATGAAAGTAATAATTATATTGTTTATAAAGAAATTATGCAACAAGATCAATAATTCAGTTATTTTGAAAATATTGCACCCCAGTACATAAAATATAGAAATGTCTATATTTTACTACAAAATCGTTATATTGTATTACATGATAAAATATTAGCTACTTGGCTACTTCGTATTGTATATTATTGTTATATAGATAATCCCTGAAAATATTTAATTAGCGAGAATTTAGAAAATTGTTAAACTTCAAACCTCATAAATCTTTATACTTTCTGATAAATAAGGATTTCTATGTCGGAGCATGATTATTCTGATATCGTTGCTCCTGACTTTGCTATCAATAATTTAAAAAAATCACCTTTTTCTAGAGAAGCAGAGCAATCTGTATTAGGTGGTTTAATGCTAAATAATGAAGCTTGGACTGTTATTGCTGACTTACTGAATGAGAATGATTTCTACTTGCGTGAACATAAAATTCTGTTTCTGGCTATAAAAAATTTGTCTGAGAAAGGTGATCCTTGTGATCCAGTAACTTTAGCTGAATGGTTACAAATACACGAGCAGCTTGATACAATTGGTGGTGGTGCTTATTTAGCTATGCTGGCTAGTAATATTCCTAGTGCTAATCACATTGTTGCTTACGCAAATATTGTACGTGAGAGAGCTATATTACGTCAATTAATAAATATTGGTCAAGAAATTGTCGATAGTGCTTTTAATACTCATGGCAGAACTAGTGCTCAATTACTTGATAATGCGGAAAAAAAAGTTTTTCAGATTGCTGAACTTGGAGCTAAATATACCACTGGTTTTGTTAAAATAGATAATATTCTAACTGATACTATAGATAGAATTGATATTCTTTCCCAACAAGATGGATCAATAACTGGAATAGAAACTGGATTTACTGATTTTGATCAGCAAACTTCTGGTTTACAAAAGTCTGATTTGATTATAGCTGCTGGCAGGCCTTCCATGGGTAAAACTGCTTTTGCCATGAATATCGCTGGTCATGTAGCAATTGAAAAACATATGTCAGTTGCTGTATTTAGCATGGAAATGTCCAATGAGCAACTTGCTATGCGTTTGATTTCTTCTATTTCTGGGGTTAATTTACAAAATGTGCGTACTGGTCGACTTAATGATGATGATTGGCCAAAACTAACTAAGGCCGTTAGCAAATTATCCGAATCTCCTCTTTTTATTGATGAAACTCCTGCTTTAAGTCCTACTGACCTAAGAGCTAGAGTTAGACGATTAGCTAGAGAACAAGGTCAACTTAGCTTAATTGTAATTGATTATCTACAATTAATGCAAGTTCCAGAAAATAGTGAAAGTCGGGCAAATGAAGTTTCTGAAATCTCTCGGTCTCTTAAAGCATTAGCAAAAGAATTAAATGTAACAGTTTTAGCATTATCCCAATTGAATCGGAGTTTAGAACAACGAACTGATAAACGACCAAAGATGTCTGATTTGCGTGAAAGCGGTAGTATAGAACAAGATGCTGATTTAATTGTTTTTATTTATAGAGATGAAGTATATAATGAAGAGAGTCCAGATAAAGGATGTGCTGAAATTATAATAGCTAAACAACGTAATGGTCCAATCGGTACTACTAAACTGTTTTTCAAAGGTGAAATTACCAAATTTGAAAATTTTTCTGATAAGTATTATGAATAGGTTTCTGTTGTTTTAGTAAAGCTATTTGGTTGTTTTCAAAGTTGAAATTTTTCTAGTTTGTCTACAACTTTACAAGAACTTAATACTTTTTGGCAAATTTTTATGCAGTTGCCCTGAAAAATGATTTAAAATAATCTATAAAATTAATTAAAATTTTTAGCAAGTATATAAGCTGATAGAACTATCATGATTTATTATGAAATTATAAAAAAACTTAGTAACTAAATAATGAATATCCAACTAGAACAATTAGAAAATGCTATCCGTACCCAAGCCAAAAATTTAGCTGATAGCAACTTGCAATTCGCTCAACAACAAAGAACCAAAATCCTAGCCGATGCCAATAAACAATTGATTAAACGAGAAGCACGAGAAATTGAAAAAGCTCAGGTAGCAGCAGAACAAGAATATCGTAAAAAAGTACAAGCTAGTGAAATTTCTATGCAGGCCGAATTAGATCAATTACGTTGGAATTTAGTACGATCTGTAATAGTTAATATGCAGAAATATCTACAAAATTTAACTACTGATGATTATATAAATTTATTGAAACAATATCTCACAAGTACAGCTACTTTATTCACAGATAAAAAATTAATAGTAGAAGTGAACGCTAAAGATTATCAGTTATTAGCTCCTCAATGGGAAACTATTATAAAAGAATGCGTGCCAAATAAAACATGTATTTTATCTACGGAATCTAAACAGATTACCGGTGGTTTAATAATACACAATGCCGAGAATAGAATTAGAATAGATAATAGTTTTGAAGGTTTAATTGCACGATTAGAATATGAAATTTATCAAGTTATTACTGCTCAATTATTTGCTTCAGTAAACCCAACTAGGAGTATCTAAAATGTCTAAAAATACTGGAGAAATTATTGCGATCAATGGGCCTATTGTTACAGTACAACTTTCAGAAGTTCGCAATGGTGAACAAGTTAGAATTGGCAAATTAAACTTAATGGGTGAAGTTATTCGATTGGATGGAAAATTGGCTACTGTACAAGTCTATGAATCTACCGAATTTTTATGCCCAGGTGATATAGTCCAAGCTCTAGGAC
>DRQV01000133.1 GCA_011371325.1 Thioploca sp. | reverse complement strand
ACAACAACTTCCTAACCTTAAAAGGCATTCCCAAACAAACCTTTGACTACAAATTAGGCAATCGTTCCGCCCTAGAATGGGTCATCGACCAATACCGAATTAAAACTGACAAAAGAAGTGGCATTATCAACAATCCAAACAGGAAAGAAGATGAAGAATATATTTTGCAACTAATTGGCAAAGTGATAGCGGTTAGTTTGGAAACGGTGGAGATTGTGGATGGGTTGGGGGAATTGTAAACAATGGTAAAATCAAGTTATCCCACTAATAATCATGAAATAAATATTATAGTTTGACGGATAATTTCCAAAATATTATAATTTACCTTGCACTTAGCCGTGGTAATCACAGAACACCAACTAACTAGTTCAAGGCTAAATCTAATGAATTAATTTGCATTATACAAGGTATCCAATATTTCTAATAAATATTCGGCTGGATTACGATCTGTATTAGTAGTTTTAGTTATGGACTCAAAATAAGTTACAGCCTTAGAAACAGGTCCATAATAAACCATAATTCCACCATAATTCATTAATAATAAATCATCAAAACGTTCAAAAGTATCTTTACTTGGTTGATGAATAGTAGCAATAGTGGTCAAATCATCCAATTTAGTTAATTTTTGTAACAAACGCACAATTTTATCTGCATCAACAGAAGATAATCCAGAAGTAGGTTCATCTAATAATAATACTAATGGCATAGATATTAACTCATGGGCTAAATTAGCTCTTTTTCTCTCTCCACCACTTAAACCACGAATTCCTGATTCTGATGAACCTATTACGGTATGTAAAAATTTTTCCAATCTAGCCTGTTCAAAACCTAAACTCTGACAAGTCTGTCGAATAATATATTCTCGTATCTGCTCATTTAATTGGGCAAATTGTAATCTTAAACAGTAATTTAAAGATTGATAAACTGTTAATTCTGGAATCATTACATCATCTTGTGGTAAATAACCAATCCATTCCCTAACTGTTTTATAATCTTGATGAATGTTGATCGATAGATTGTCTTTAATCGCAAATACTTCACCATTATTTGGAGTTCGATAACCATTAATTAAATCTAGCAATATACTTTTACCACAACCAGCTGGTCCCATAATAGCAGTCATAGTTCCCGGTTTAGCCTGTATATAAATACCGTTACAAACTAACTTACCAGAAATTTCATAATACAAACTAGTGGTTTTAATTCCAATTCTAGACCTACCTCTAAATAATTTATCATCTATCCCAATAGGAGTATTGCCTAACTTTATTTCCGTAAAACTTTGTTGGACTATTTCTTCCCAACTATATTTAGAAAGTCGACGATTATCTATAAAAGTACCCGATTTAGAACCAAAATCTTGAATAAATAATCTATCTCTGATTCGTTTTAAAACTGCATGTTTTTTAGCAATTCCAGGCACTTCAGTTTCTGTTAAGCAAATTGTACAAGCTTGACTACTTCCAATCAAAATTTCAAAATCACCATTTAAACCAATTGATTTATATTTTTTTAAGTTTTTCATCAGAATAATGGTAAAATATTGTAACTACTTATTTTTTAGTATTATAAATATAACTACATAATATTGATATATAATTAGTTTGTGAGTAAGTAATTTTATCATAGTTATTGAATTTTATATCAAAATGTTATAATCCAAATATTGGTTTAAAAATTGCGTTAGATTAAAACACACATTTACAAAGGTATTTAAATTGACTAATTATATTAAATCTATGTTTATCACTAGCCTAATTTCAGGGCTAATGAACGTATCAGTTATTGCTGATGATGGTTATGAATGTTCAAATGGCAAAAAAATTTGCCGAGAAAAAACCACTGGTATGCCATTGAAAGCCTTACCAAGAGCCTTTCCAACTCTATATGATAATCCAAATGGTAGTAAAGTAATAACGAAGAAACCAATAAAGGCATTTCGTCCTTTATATATTTTTGCTAGACAAGGTATAGACACATCTGATCCAGACAATCCTAAGGGTTGGTATAAAGTTGGTAAATCTAAAAAAAGAGTTTTGGGTTGGATGCAAGCTAAAGATATTATTGAATGGAAACAAGCGTTAATAATGGCTTATACCCATCCTGGCGAAGATGACGAACGACGCAGCCAAGTATTAATGTTTGATAAGTTACAAGCTTTAAAAGATATCATCCAATCTCCAGAACGGGCAGCTAAAATTAGTAAAGCTTATGCTAGTTTGGATAAAAAACCACAAGATCGTTATCCTTCTTTAGTTCTCAGTGAAAGCAAACGATTTGTAGATATTAATGAAAATTTTTATTTTTTACCAATTGTTAATTTTGAAATGTTAGATTTAGATGGTGAAGATGCTAGATATTTACAAATTGCGGCTGCTATTCCAGAAGCTACTGCTGCTAAATTAGATACCGATTTACGTGATGATAATAATACTTTAGATAATCCAGAAGTACAAAAAGAGATATTACAAACTACTACCAGTCCAGAAGCAATAAAACAATTGGGCGTTGATATAGTGTTTGTGATGGATTTGACCGGTAGCATGGAACCTTATCTGCAGATGACGCTTGAGTCTGTGCAGGATATAGCTCGTCTTGTCGCTAAAGATATTAAGGAAAAAGTTCACTTTGGTTTTGTTGGTTATAGGGATAATCCAGCTATAGTTAATGGGATGGAATTTGCTAGTAAAAATTTTACTAAAGATAGCTTAGTGAATGCGGAACAATTTGTTGATATGATTAGTAAAGTTAGAGTAGCTACCGTTGGTAGTATTGACTATCAAGAAGAATTATTCGCTGGAGTGGAAACAGGTTTAGCTACTAAATGGAGTGAGAATGCTATACGTTTGATGATACTGGTTGGAGATGCTAGTTCTCATGAGCCTGGGCATCCACAAAATGTAACTGGTAAAGATGAGAATGTATTGCGACAAGCAGCTAATGATTCCCAAGTTCATATTATGGCAATTCACCTACAAAATCAAGATACTCATCCTGAAATTGTTGGAGATTTGCCTAAAGCTAAGAAACAGTTTATTACATTAACTAGAATTAATGGTAGTGAAGAATCTGCATTAGTGGAAGTTAATGCTGATAAGGAAGAAGACTTTGCTAAAGCAGTGAAAGCAACTGCTAATATGATCACTTCATTTCTTGGCCAGACATTAACAGGTAATATAACTACTCCAACTGTTAATAATAATGGCAATGTGGCTGATAAAGCTAAGAAAGTTACTAAAATGTTATTGGAATCAGCTTTAGTTGAATATAAAGGTAAGGAAACAGTGCCACCTAAAGATATAATTGCATGGACTATTGATAGAGATATGAATGATCCAGCAATACTAGCTTTAGAAGTGCGGATTTTATTAAATAAAATTCAATTAGATAGTTTAGTAAGAGTAGTTGAGGAAATTAACATGGCAATGAAAAATGCTGAAACTACCGAAAGAGAATTTTTTGAAGCTTTACAAAGTGTAGCTGCTGCATCTATTAAAGACCCTAGTAAAATTGGTACTGCAAAGAATTTGAAGGATTCTGGTTTGCTTCCCAGTTTCTTAGACAGCCTACCTTACAAAAGTGAAATAGCATCTTTAACCGATGAAAGATTTGCTAGTTGGACCACTCAAAAACGAACTGATTTTACTCAACGTTTAGAAGCTAAATTGGCTCAATATCGTAGTATTAATGAAGCAGCGGATAAATGGATAGTTTTAGATGAAAGCGATCCAGATAATAAAGTTTATCCGTTGCATATAGACTATTTACCTTAATATATAATCAGAGATATTACTAACCTCCCCTCATCCTAATTTAGGATGAACTAGTGGGGGCTCAGCTCGCTATGGCAACCAGCTTGGTTGAAATAGGAACCAATGGATTTCCATAAATTGGAGAACGATATACAAAATGCTATAATTATACAAAGTTATCATTTTAATTCTTTAAGTTAACTATATAGTATTATGATATAATATTTTTTTATTCAATATTGTTAATAAGTTTTTACTTATCAAATAACTTAATGTAATTGTTAAAATTTAACCGTTAAATAGGAATTTGTTATGTTAGATTTATTACTTGAACCAACGGCAATGTTTGTGAAAGGTGGAATTAAAGCTTTTCGCAAATCACAGGAGCATCATAATCTATTAATTGCTGTTCAAGATCGAATTAGACGTGAAGTTAAATTTAATACAGCTCTTTTACAAGAATTTACGAAATATAAGAACAGTGATTCACCTGAAGAATATTTATGTTTGACCTTAATTAAAGCGCTAGAAACTGAAGCGTTTGACGAAATTAATAAAGGTGTATTGCCATTGTCAATGTTCTTTGAACAGAAATCGTTAAAAAGTGATTTCCCCAAATGGCCAGAAAAAGAAAAATATTTTAAATGGATGGAAAATATTATTACTCAATACGATTTATTAGAAAGAATTTATCATAGAATTAAGTTAATAAAAACTTTTGCAGAAGGTAACCGAGTGCAAGGAAATGTTAGATATATTCAATTTATGCTTATCGGCCTCCAAAAATCAATAGCAAACACTGATATACAATCCACATCCAATAATAATTAAATTTAAAAATAGTCCATTAAATCTGAAAACATCCCAAATTTAGATTCAAACACAATTATGATAAAAAATACTGATGAAGAATCAATAATAGACCTTTCTCGTCCAGAATTATACATAAATCGTGAATTAAGTTTATTAGCTTTTCATCATCGGGTTTTAGCTCAGGCTAAAGATGAAAAAATGCCATTGTTAGAACGGTTACGATTTTTATGTATAGCCAGTACTAATTTAGATGAATTTTTTGAAGTTAGAGTAGCTGGTTTAAAACAACAAGTTGTAGTTGGTTCTATTCAAGCTGGTCGAGATAATTTAGCTCCACAAGAAGTATTAAACCGTATCAGTGTAATTAGCCATAAATTTGTTAATGAACAATATACTCTTTTTAATGAACAATTATTACCAGCTTTAGAGCAGGAAGCAATCTATTTTTTAAAGCGAGATGAATGGAATAAAACCCAAAGTAAATGGGTGCGAGATTATTTTGATAATGAACTATTACCAATTTTAAGCCCTATTGGTTTAGACCCAGCTCATCCATTTCCACGCATTTTGAATAAAAGTTTAAACTTCATCGTTTCTTTAAAAGGTAAAGATGCATTTGGTCGAGATAGTGGGATGGCAATTGTACAAGCTCCACGCTCATTGCCAAGAGTTATCCAAATGCCAATCGATTTATCTGAATATCCATATGGATTTATATTTTTATCATCTATCATACATGCTTATGTAGAAAGTTTATTTCCGGGTATGACTGTAATAGGTTGTTATCAATTTCGGGTTACTCGCAATAGTGAATTATTTGTGGATGAAGAGGAGGTTGATGATTTATTACGAGCTTTAGAAGGAGAATTACCAGGTCGGCGTTATGGTGATAGTGTACGGTTAGAAGTAGCGGATAACTGTCCAGATAAAATAATTAATTTCTTATTAAAACAATTTAATTTAACCAAAGATGATTTATATCAAGTAAATGGACCAGTTAATTTAAACCGTTTATTACCTTTGATTGATTTAGTTGATCTGCCAGATTTAAAATATCCGAGTTTTATACCTGGAATTCCATCTCGTTTAAGCAGAGATTTATTTCGTACTATTCGAGAAGATGATATATTATTACATCACCCGTTCCAATCATTTACGCCAGTAGTAGATTTTTTACGCCAAGCAGCGATTGATCCACAAGTATTAGCGATTAAACAAACTTTATATCGTACTAGTTCGGATTCAGTACTAGTAGATGCTTTAGTCGATGCCGCTCGATCTAATAAAGAAGTAACGGTAATTGTTGAACTAAGAGCTAGATTTGATGAAGAAGCAAATATCCACTTAGCTAATCGTTTACAAGAAGCTGGTGCTCATGTTGTATATGGTGTGGTTGGCTATAAAACCCATGCTAAAATGATAATGGTAGTGAGACGTGAAGGTAAAAAGTTACGTCGTTATGTTCATTTAGGTACTGGTAATTATCATGATCGAACTGCACGAGTTTATACAGACTATGGTCTTTTTACTAGCAATAGTAGTATTGGTGAAGATGTACATAATATATTTATGCAGCTTACCACATTGGGTAAAAGTGTTAAATTAAAGAAAATGTTACATTCACCTTTTACTCTGCATGATGGATTGATAGAAAGAATTGGTAAGGAAGCTAATGCAGCAAAACAAGGTAAACCAGCACATATAATAGCTAAAATAAATGCGTTAACTGAATATAAAATAATTCAAGCTTTGTACAAAGCCTCTATTGCTGGGGTTAAAATTGATTTAATCGTGCGTGGCATTTGTTGTTTAAAACCGAAAGTACCAGGAATATCTGAAAATATTACTGTGCGTTCTATTGTAGGACGTTTTCTTGAACACACTAGATGTTTTTATTTTTTAAATAACAATGAACCAGAAGTTTTTTGTGCTAGTGCTGATTGGATGACTCGTAATTTATCAAAGCGAGTTGAAGAATGTTATCCGATTGAAGATTCTGATATTAAAAAACGAGTTATTGAACAAGGTTTACAATTATATTTGAAGGATAATACTCAGGCATGGATTTTAGACAATGAAGGCAATTATAGTCGTCTAGTTTCTAAAGATGAACAAGTTTCAGCCCAGCAATATTTATTAAAAAAATTAGCTGAGAAATCTTAGTATATAGCAATTTTTAACTGATATTACGCAGAAATTAATTACTTCCTTATTTATAATCAAGGCTATTATTACTGATAAAGAGATGCTTTAGAACGAGTTATAATTCCATTAGAACAACGTAATATTCAAACTGTTATTCCTACCAGAACTGATTAAATAACCTTTGTTATGACAAATATCTTTATTAAACATTTAATTGAAAATTGTTAAGCTAAAACAGTTTAGAGCTATTGCTACTCATTATGATTGTTATTAGCTTTGATAACACATCCTAGTCCAAATTAAATATTCACAGTTTTAGAATATATACTATAATTAGCAATAAATAATCAGGAATAGTTTTGTAAAATAATTATGTTAATCAATAAATTATATTTAATAATACTGTTGTTAAATTGGATATCTTATGCTCAAGCAGCAGATGTAATTCTTACAGTTAATAAAACTGGTGATGGAAATGGTGTCATAAATAGTGTTCCAACTGGTATAAACTGTGGAGATAACTGCATTTTTCCTTATGCTGAAAATACTTCAGTAACTCTAACCGCAATTCCGCAATTCTCTAGTTTTACTGGTTGGTCTGGAGATTGTGATGGTGTAGAAACAGACATAAATATAACAGTTGATATTGCCAAAACTTGTAATGCAAATTTTAACCTATTTAGTAGTATTCAATTTTCCAATTCAGTTGCTACGGTAGATGAAGATATTGGGCAAATCTCCTTATCTGTAACTCGAGCTGGTGGTTCTGTTGGTACAGTATCAGTAGCTTATAATACAATAGATGGAACTGCTATTGCTGGTGATGATTATACTGCCGTAAGCAGTATTTTAACTTGGCAAACTGGAGAAATGACTACTAAAACTATTCAAATCCCAATATTTGCAGACGGAATTACAGAAGATAATGAACAATTTACAGTTGAATTATCTAATATCTCAACTGGTGCAGTTTTAGGAAATACTATATCAACAACGATCACAATTACTGATCCACCTCCAAATCCCGCCGGAATGTTACAATTTGCCGCTAAAAATTATGTTGCTAGTGAAGGTAATGGTTTAGCTATCATAAATGTTGAGCGTTTAGAAGGAAAAACTGGTTCTGTAGCAGTAAATTATCAGACGATTTCTAATGTAGCTACAACAAGTGATTATATTGATACTCAAGGAATGCTGGCTTGGAATGATGGTGATATGGCAACTAAAACTCTTACTATACCAATCACTGCTGATGCTATTACCGAGTTTGCTGAACCGTTAGCAATTAGATTGTTTAATCCAATCGGTGGAGTTAGTTTAGGAACTAATATGGCAAATTTACATATTATAGATGATCTTGGTACTCCACTTACCATAGATGATTTGTTAGGTACTCCAAACACAATTTTAATACCTGGAGTTATTCAATTTTCTGTTCCAGCTGACTATAAAGCGGCTAAAGATGTTGGCAATATTACTATCAATATCAACCGAGTTTATGGTGGCCAAGGGCAGATACAAGTTAATTATAATACTCAAGATGGAACTGCTAAAGCTGGTAATGATTATACTGCCATTATTGGAACTTTAAATTGGCTTAATGGTGATATTAGTGCTAAAAAAATAACGATTCCAATTTTGCCAACTAGCCAAGCCAAAAGAAAATTTATGGTTAATTTGTCTAATCCAACTGATGGAAGTAGTTTAGGAGCTTTTCCAACTGCAACTATAGAAATAGTCGATAGTCTTTCTAATCCAACGACTGAAATTGCATCTGGAGGAATTATTCAATTTTCCGCAGCAAATTATCAAGTTAATGAATCTGATGGCAATGTAACTATCACCATAAATCGCTCTGGTGATGTTCAAGGTGAAGTAGAAGTATTTTATAGTACAGAACATGGTACAGCAGATAATAAAGATTATATTGCAATTAAAAATTCTGTAAAATGGTTGGCGAATGAAAATGACCCAAAGAGCTTTCAAATTAACGTGTATGATGATGGTCTAATTGAAAATGATGAAACGGTATTATTAAAACTATTCAATTTAACTGGCAAAGCAGAATTAGGTTCTAACTCAACTGCTAACTTAACTATTTTTGATAATGATGCCACTTCAATCCAGCTTTCTTCCAATAGTTATCAAGTTAATGAAACAGATAAAGAAGTAACTATCACTGCTAGTCGGATAGGAGGAGGGGTTGAACAGATTATGTTGGTTTATGAGACAACAGATATAACCGCAATTGCCGGAATAGATTATGCTGCCACTAATGCGTCTTCAGGTCTTTTGATTTGGACAAGTGGAGAAACTGGTGAAAAAAGTTTTACCATTCCAATCTATGATGATAAAGAAGTAGAGGGCAATGAAACTTTGCGAGTTAAGTTACGTCTAATAGAAACTCAAAATACCTCAATTTTAGGAACTCCAATCGAAGCAATTATAACTATTATCGATGATGACACTGGTGACTGCAAATTAAAAACTAATATTATTGATTGTATCGTAAATAATACTGGAAATCTTTTACAAAATATTAAAATTGTTTCCCGGGGTATGGTACAAGATGGCCAATTAGGTGGCAAAATTGAACTTGCCAGTGATAATACTCTCAATCAAGCCATATTAAGAGATGTTACTCTATTAGCAAATACTAATATAATTGGAACAGCCTTTGGCGGTAAAATTAGTGGAAATATCATTGGTAATGAATTAGCACCAGCAATTATTGATAATGTCACAATAGCAGCTAATACTACACTATCTCATGTCATTATTGGTAAATTAACCAACATTGAAAACGATTTAATATTACAAGATAATGGTACGTGGCTCAGTAGTATTCAGCTAGATAAAGGGGTATTATTTGAAGATAATAGTTCAATTCCATATATGGTTGATTTGTCTAAAGTGTTAGGTAAAATCCATACTCCCGATTTGGAATTAGATGCAATTGATTTAAATCATGATATTTTATTTAATGGCGAAAAAATTCTTAACTATATAAATGGACTGCATGTTTTTACAAGCTTGGGAATAGAACTATGGCAAAATCCAGATACTGGTTATTTGACTGTTAAGGTGGATAATAAGTATTATAAAGTATTGCCAACACAAGCACGACATATCTGGGGAAAAGTAGAAAATACTCGACTAATTCCAATAGGAACTACTGTTGCTCCAAATGGACAAGTAATTTTTGTAACTCATACTGGTAGAGAAATAATTACTATACCGGTAGTACATGAAGCTCAATCATTGCGAGACGGTTTAATAGAACTTGGATTATCCAATGTAACTATGTTGGCAAACGGCAATCTGAAGATTTTATTTGGTGAAGATTATTATATGGCACGTCCTAATCTGTTTGCTACTGAAGCACCTACTAACATACCATTAGGAATTGGAGCTACAAATTTAACTTGGTTAGAAAATTTAAATGAAGCATTTTTAATATTTGACACTATTGATACTACTGAACAGCCTATTGCATTATTTGAAGCAAATGATAAAATTCGATCCAAGTTAATTAGACAACAACAATTTATATATCCAGCAGCAGCAAAGCCAGATATTTTATATGCTTTAGCAGCAGAACGAGAAAATCCCGATGATGATTGTCAAACCAAATTATATAATGATGGAAGAGTATCTATGTGTATCGGAGTTGGACAGAATAAACAAATTTATAAAGGAGTATTGGATTATTTGGTAAAATCTGGGACTGAAACTGTAGACACATTACAAATTGTTGAAATTAATGATATTAACGGTGATGGTCTCCAAGATTATCGCCTTATTTATCCAAATGGAGATCAACAGATAATGTATCGTTGTACTGGATGCGTTGAATAATTATTAACCAGGAATATACTTATGATACAAACGTTTGGAGAGTTTCTTGAAATACAACCCAAACAAGGTGAGTATTTAACAATTGGTTTTTCACCCAGTTGTCGTCCTTTAAAGGAAAGATGGCAGAATAATGGCTTATCAGCTGATTTTATTGCTGAATATTTCAGAGTATTTTTTATTGGAAAATTGGCTGAAATTAATCAAGATAAAGAAGATATTGTTATTAATAATGTTAAAGATACCGTTAAATATGTTGCCAATGAACTATTAGAAAATGCCATGAAATTTCAAAATGAGAGCTTACCATTTACTGCTAAAATTGTGCTTTCATTGTATGATGACAAGTTAGTATTTTGTGTTACCAATTGTGTTGATGAACAACAGGTAGAACCATTTCAACGATTTATTAAATCTATATTGAGTGGGGACCCTCAAGAACTATATTTTAAGACTATGAGAAGTAACGCTTTAGGTGATGACAGTAATCGTTCTGGATTAGGATTACTCAGTATGATATGTGATTATTCAGCTAAACTTAGTTGGAAATTTGAAACTATCCAAACTCCTCCAGTAACAGTTGTTACCACCATGGTTTTACTGGAGATTTATTAAACCACTAAATTTATGAGGTTTAAAAATGGAAATAAGGGCAGAAAAATATAACATTATTTATGACCAGGATAATGCTGTAGTACTCTGTAGTGGAGCATTATTATTGAATGGAGCTAAAGAGTATGAACCTATATTACAACTTTTAAACACAGCAGCTAGTGGACAAAAAGAAAATTTGATAATAGATTTATGTAATTTAAAATTCTTAAATAGTTCTGGTATTAATATGGTAACTAGATTTATTATTAATGTATTTGATGTAGAAGCGCTTGAAATTGATTTGATAATTAAAGGCCAAAAGAAAGTTGCCTGGCAAGAAAAACTATTAAAAAACTTACAACGTTTAGCACCAAATTTAACTGTCCAACTAAGTTAAGAGACTTTGTCTTTTCCTGTCAAACTCAAAAACCAAAATCTATGGTTTATATATATGTTTAAAAACAACATTCCAAATATACAGCTTTTAACAGAGATAAAGCACTTACGCAACCAGATAGATTCATTAATACAAGAAAAAGGTCAACTAGAAGGTTCATTAAAAGCTATTATAGATGGAGCAGCTAAACATTTATTAGCCGAAATATGTAGTTCTAAAGATGAGGTTTCAAAAGCAGAATTATTAGTACAAATAAATCATTTAGAAAGACAAGAAAAAAAATTATTACGAGAAAATAAGCACTTAGAAATTTCATTAGAATTAGTTGCGGAGCATGGAGATGCTTTTGAAAAGCAATTAGTTGAATTACATGATAGTTTAGAAGATGAAGTTATTAAACGTACTCAAGAATTAAAAGAAAAAAACTTACAACTACAACAAGAAATTCAAGAACGTAAACGAGTGGCAAACGCATTATCAGAAAGCGAAAAATTCACTCGTACTTTAATTAGAGAATCATTGATTGGTCTAGTATTGAGTGATATTAATGGTAGCTTAGTAGAAGTAAATCCAGCTTTTGCGAATATAATTGGCTACTCTGTTGAAGAAACTTTAAAACTAAATTTATTAGATATAACACCAAACAAGTATTTAAACATTGAAAAAGAACAAGAAAGACAATTAAAAAATAATGGCCGTTATGGACCTTATGAAAAAGAATATATCAGAAAAAATAAAAGTTTAGTACCAGTTAGATTATCAGGTTTAGTTATTCCACATAATGGTAAATATTTTGTTTGGACTCATGTAGTTGATATTACGGAACAAAAACGGGCAGAAAATACTTTACGTTTAGCTAAAGATTCTGCCGAACAAGCCAAGACAATTGCCGAAAAAACTAATCAGGCCAAAAGTGCCTTTCTTGCAAATATGAGTCATGAGTTGCGTACTCCATTAAATGCCATTATTGGTTATAGTGAAATGTTAATGGAAGATGCGGAAGATTTAGAACAAGATAATTTTATTCCTGATTTACAAAAAATCCACGTAGCTGGAGAACATTTATTAGGACTTATCAGTGATGTATTAGATATTACTAAAATTGAAGCTGGTAAAATGGATATATTTTTTGAATCCTTTAATTTAGTCGATTTTATCAAAGAAATTGTTACTGACATTCAGCCATTGATAGAAAATAAAAAAAATACACTAAAAGTAACCTATCCAGAAAAATTAGGAGAAATGTATACTGATATTACTAAATTAAGACAGATTTTATTAAATTTACTTAGTAATTCAGCAAAATTTACTGAACAAGGTACAATTCATCTTGAAGTTACCCATAATATAAAAAATGGTATTGATTGGGTAATTTTTTGTATAATTGATGATGGAATTGGTATCACAGATGAACAGCAAGAAAATTTATTCCAACCTTTTACTCAAGCAGATTCATCGACAACTCGTAGATTTGGAGGTACCGGGTTAGGTTTAGCTATTACCAAACAGTTTGTTGAAATGTTGGGCGGTAATATCAAAGTTGATAGTGAATTTGGAATTGGTAGTATTTTTACCTTGAATATACCTTTACAAGCCAATATCGTTAAAAAGATCAATAAATCTGAAGATGAATTGGCTAATAAAAACCTATTAAAAGGTGATGGAATAATTTTAGTTATTGATGATGAAGTGGCAGTACGTGATTTTTTACAGAAAGAATTAAGCCAACTCGGTTATGCTGTTGCTACTGCTTCTAATGGTGAAGAAGGGCTTAGATTAGCCAAGAAGTTACGGCCTGATACTATTTTACTAGATATAAACATGCCTGGTATAAATGGTTGGCAAGTTTTATCTCTGTTAAAAAGAAATTCATTATTATCTGATATTCCTGTAATTATTGTTTCCATAGAAGTCGATAAACAGATTGGACACGCAATGGGAGTAACAGATTATATTACCAAACCGATTCAACAGGCTCAATTAGCTAAAGTATTAGATAAATATAAAATCCAAAATGAAACTACTGGTTTGATTATGGTAATTGACGACAACGATATAGTGCGTGATACCACAGCAATAATTTTAGAACATCAAGGTTGGAGAGTGTTTAAAGCTGAAAATGGTAAGATAGCTTTGGACCATCTTGATCATAAAAAACCATCTTTGATATTATTAGATTTAGATATGCCGGTTATGGATGGATTTGAATTTCTTGATATTTTACGTCATCATGAAGTGTGGTGTTCTATTCCAGTTGTAGTTCTTACTGCCAAAGCCTTAACTGCTAAAGAATATTCTAATTTAAATGGTCGGGTGGAGAATATTTTTAAAAAAGAAGCATGTAGCAATGAAGAATTAATCATTTCAATTCATAAATTAATAGCAGATTTCTCTATCAAACGACAGAAGAATTGATTCGGTAAAACGATGTTTAGCTCATTTTGTTTAATAATGTTCAAAACAATAATAGGCCTGACTATGCCAATCAGGCCTAATTAATTTAGAAAGGCTTACTTATGTACGCCCATTTTTTCACGCCAGTTTGGATATATCGCATCAGCATCAGCAGTAAAAGTTTCAAAAGCACCACGCAATTCTTTATGATCTTTAGCATATTCAATTATATCAGCACCTTCCATCCAAGCATCACGAGCTTGACGTAAAGAAGTTGCACCAGCAGCTCCACCATCTTTATGGCCAAATGCACCACCACCAGATGTTTGAATTACATTACAATGACCTAAATTATCAAAGAAGCCAGGTAAACGTAAAGCATTCATACCACCAGAAATAATTGGAGTAGTAGCTTTCATACCTTCCCATTCTTGATGATAGAATAAGCCATCAGCAGAATCTTGTTCTAACATATAAGCTAAGTTTTTCTCAGTACTATCACCTTCCATCTTACCATAACCCATAGTACCAGTATGAATGCCAGAAGCACCCTGTAAACGAGCCATTTTCATATGAGTAAGAACACTATAACCACGCTTACTCTGTTGGGAAGTTACTGCACCATGACCAGCACGATGATAATGTAAGAATTGATTAGGGAAATAACGGCGACAAGTAGTAATTGCAGTTGGACCACCAACATAACCATCTACTAAGAAAGCAACATGATCACCGAATTCACCAAATTCTTCTAAAATAAATTCACCACGACGAATCATTTCAAATGGGTCATCAGCAGTAATATTAGCTGAGAATAATTTGGCTTCACCAGTTTCATCTTGAGCTCGTCGCATAGCATCCGCAATCAATGGAATACTCTTACGCATAGGAGCAAATACTTGATTACCTTGTGGTTCATCATTTTTAATAAAATCTCCACCTAACCAAAATTGATGGCATGCTGCAGCAAATGGTTCTGGACGTAAGCCTAACTTAGGTTTAATAATAGTTCCTACTACCATACCACCATTTACCAATGGGCGACCAAGTATTCGCCACATATCTACGATATTTTTATTAGGTCCATCAAATAAACGTAAATATTTAGGTGGCACATAGAAATCCATCATTTTGGAATATTCTATATCGCCCATGCCTTGGTTATTACCAATGGCTAGAGTTAAGAAAGATACTATCATTGCCCGACCATCTATTATATTCCGATCAAATAAATCAACTGGATAGGCAATTTTCATTATTTCTTTTTCTTCATCGATTTCATAAACTAAAGCATCAACACCCTTAGTGAAATCATCAGTAGTACAAACTTCTACATTAGTACCAGTGGAAGATTCGGCAGCAAAATGAGCCGCTGTACCTAAATAATCAAAAAAGCCTTTTTTCGGCTTCATAATATAAGCACATAATACGTGATTACCGCCTTTAATTAAGTCTTCTTCTTTTAGACTTAAATCAGAATAACGGTTTGATTGATCTAATGCCATATTTAAATCCTATATTAAAAATTAACAAAATTGATGTAGCTGGATATTTTACACGAAATTAATTATAAATGGAATTACAATATTATTAATTAATGTTACTACATTAGTAGAAACTGGATTGTGTAAAGACTTAGCATTTTATTTTAACCTAAAAATCAGTAAAATACATATTAATCCATAATTCTAATAAAAATGACTAATATAAAATTTAACCACCAAATATTATTATTAGATCATGTTAAATTCCATTAACCAAAGTTTATCATTCTCAAATTTAAAAATATATTCTATACAGATAAATATTTATTATATTCAGCTAGTACTTCATTTGGAGTTCCTTCGACCCTACTAACCCCTTCTTCTATCCATACTGCACGGTTACATAGTTGCTTGATCATTGCCGTTTGATGAGAAACAAATACGATGGTTTTATTAGAACGAATTTTTTCCTGCATTACTCTAGTAGATTTTCTCCTAAAATTTTCATCTCCAACTCCTAATATTTCGTCTAACAATAGAATATCTGGGTTAACTTGAAAAGCTACTGAAAATCCTAGTCTAGCCTTCATTCCGGAAGAATAGGTTGCAATCGGTTCTTCAAAAAAACTTCCCAGTTCTGAAAATTCAAGAATAGCATCTATTTTAGCTTTGATTTCTTTTTTTCTT
>DRQV01000132.1 GCA_011371325.1 Thioploca sp. | reverse complement strand
TTCATTGCGATTATAGGAAATGTCATAAGAGATATTATTATAAGTTCCAATCAATAATATATCAGCAACTTGACCAACATGTTGGGGAGCTATATTAACAGTACTAGAGATAGATACGTTTTTTGCGTCGGTATAAGTCAGACGACTATGATTAGCTAACTGTGTATCAGTATTCAATTTATCTATAAAACAAGTTTCACTAGTAATCATAGCACCTTGAATATTAATTTCTAAACCATATTCACAATTATTATCGATAGTTAATTCACCAATTTTACCAATCAACAAACCGCTACCTGTTGTTTCAGTTCCATTTAACAAACCATTATCAATTTTATATTGGTTAGCTGCATCTATTAAAGCGTTACCTTTGATATTACTGTTGGAATTGTTATCAGGATTATTAGGATCGTTAGTAGATTTATTATTTCGATCATAATTAATATCTCTAGCCACTACAGTTAAATCGATGGAAGTTTTTTCTGGTGGAACTGAATGGTCGCTGATAACTATTTTACTTTGACCAACTTTAACTCCGGTTAGAGTGAACTTGGCTGAACCACTATCACTAAGACTAATCCAGTTTTCTAGCAACACTATATTTCGATCTGGAATTTCAGTAATATTAAGCTCACCTTCACCACCAGCAACTGTTAAATTTAACTGCTGTCCAACTTTTACCGTAGTGTGCATAGCCTTAATTCTAAATTTAGACTTGCCAACATTAATAATAGTTGGGTCTTCGATAACTTCAATAGCTTCGATAACTTTTATATAAATTGTTATGGTTTGCAATGGGTTAGCACTATCACTAATCACCATTTTAGTATCACCGACATTAACTCCAGTCAATTCTAATTCAGCAGCTCCATCATTCAATGGCCGCCAGGCATCTAAAGAGACTAAACTATTGCTAGGAATTTCTTTAATCAAAAGTTCAGCTTGTCCATCAGCCAAAGTCATTTTAGTACTTTCGCCAACTCGTAAAGTAATTGATAATGATCTTACGTTGAATGCAGTATTAACTTGACATGTTGGACAACATACCTGACAAGTTGGAAATTTATAACAAGAATCAGTTGAATCGTCATCAATAATAGTTAGAGTAATGGTTTCTGGGGAAACGATAGAAGCACCACCACCAGCATTGCTCAATACTAAATCAATGATTTCATCACTTTCTTGGGTACTATCATTAGTAATAGGTATGCCAATTGCCTTATCTCTACAATCATTTGCTTCCCAAGTTACAGTTCCTTGAGTAGTAGTGTAATCTGGGCTTTGAGCGGTATTATCTCTAGTCGTATAATTTACGCTAATTTTTCCATCACAAGTTCCCAGCCGTTGAATTGCAACTGTAGCAACATTACCAAATTCATCTATAGTATAACTTGGGTTAGCCCATTGCACTCGTTTTTGAGCAAAGGCTCTACCACTGGTATGAGTTATACGTCCACTAATATCTGAATTATCACCAACTTTGCCATCACTAAGCCGGAAACTAGCAGTAGTAACTGTTTTATCTCCAACTATTTTACTACCTAATGTTACTGGTAAATCCTGCCATTTACCATCTGTATATTGTCGATGTAAATCAACATCATCAGCATCATGATAAAAAATCTCGATATCTGCATCAGTACAGGACATATCTAAATCAAAAGGAAATGGTACTAAGCTATTGTCATCAACGGCTAAACCAGGATCACTAAGTTGCACATTATTAATAGTACAACCATTTTTTTCTACAATAGTGACATATTTACCATCAGGCATCAATAAAGAAACTACATTATTTTGTTTCCAATCTGGAATGCCATCATCATTACCATCACCATTATTTGGAGCATTTTCTTCAATATCAGTAGCCACTCCATCACCATCACCATCCAAAGCAAAATTAGCTTGACAGCTTTTGGCTTTATCAATCAATACTGTGACAGTTTTATTAGTTCCACTACAGTCGCCAGTCCAATTAGTGAAAGCAAAACCAGAGTCTGGCTTAGCAACTAAATCAACTTCAGTACCTTGAGCGTAGTCTTCGCTACAATCATCTTTACATTCAATCCCAGTCGGTTGACTAGTTATCGAACCAGAACCATTTCTAGCTACATCCAAGTTAAATTGCGGCACATCATCTGCTACAAATACAGCTTTGCAACTTTTGAAATTATCCATAGTCACATTGCCATCAGCATCACAATGGCCACGCCAACCATCAAACACCCAACCAGTTTCTGGAGTAGGAGTTAAGACAACTAAAGTTCCACTAGCATATGGTTGCTGACATGGATCATTATTATTATTGCAAAATAAGTCATCACCTTCTACCTTGCCTTGACCACTGATAGTGACGATCAATTTTACTTCACTAGTTGGTGCTTCAATTTCATCTGATACGGTAATGGTAACAGTGGCAGTATCACATAATTTCTCAGTATCACAGATTTGATAAGTAAAACTATCTGTACCTTTAAATCCAACATTTGGAGTGTAATCCACTTCCCCAGTATCAAGATTAAGTTTTACCGTTCCATTATTAGGTTGAGTAACAATAGTCAAACTATTTGGATTTAGATTATCATTAGGATCACTATCATTTTTTAATACTGCAATTGAGATTGGAGTTTCAGGTTTAGTACTAACGTCCAAATTATTGGCTATGGGCTTACTATTACTTGGAGCTGTAACTGGAATAGACATTAACGATGAATTACTTTCCCCACCATTATTATCAGTAGCGGTAAAAGTAAAACTAGCATTACCAATAAAATCAGAACTAGGTTGGAAAAATATTTGAGCGACTTGTTCAGGAGTCAATTCTTGCCCAGCTTGAATCGGAATACCACCAAGAGCCGGATCACCTAAATATAAAATTCCTTGCTCTGGCAACGTCTTAATTGTATAAGAAACCACTGTACCATTATCATCCGCAGCTAAACTTGGTAATTTGGCAGTTACATCATTGGTTATAATTTCAGCAGTTTGATTACTGGTAGTTGGTGGTGGGTCATCCAGTGTAGGTACTACAATTGTAACTGTTGCAATATCGCAAGTTTGAGGAAAATCTGAATCGCAAATTTGGTAATTAAATTTATCAATTCCAAAAGTAAAACCAGGTTCTGGGGTATATGTAATTGTATTATTATTATTTACAACAGCAATTCCCTTACCAGGTTGGCTGGTTACGATAATTAAATTATCCGTATCTAAATTACCCTCTGGATCAATATCATTTTTGATAACATCAATAGTAATCGGTATTTCTGGATCAGTATAACCATTGTCATCATTAGCTATCACATTTTTATTAGCCAGGGCATCTATAATTGGAATAGTTACTAAAGCCGGACTGCTAACATTGCCTTTATCATCGGTAGCGGTATAAGTAAAACTAGTATTACCTGTAAAATTTTCATTAGGTTCAAAATATAATTGGCTTATTTGTTCTGGAGTAAGCTTTTGCCCGGCAGTAATAGGAATTCCACCATTTTCTGGATCACCTAAATATAATATACCTTGGCTAATTGGTGGCAATGAACTAATATTATATGCGGTTACACTACCATCATCAGTAGCAGATAAAGATGGTAATTTAGCAATGACATTATTAGGAGTTGATGGTGAAGTAATTTTTTCCGCAGTTGGTGGAAAATCATCTAAAATTGGTACTATAACCTTGACTTCAGCAGTATCGCATTGAACTGGAATTCCAGCATCACAAACTTTATAAGTAAAACGATCAATGCCTTTGGTAAAATCATCATCTGGTTTATAAGTTACTGTTCCATCATTATTAGCAGTAACACTACCATGTGGTGGTGGAGTAATAATTGTAATACTTTCAATATCAAGCCCGCCTTCTGAATCAATATCATTATCCAAAACTTTAATAGTAACTGGAGTAGCAATATCAGTAGTAGTTAAGTCATCATTGGCAATTGGAATAGTATTTACTGGTGCTATCACTGGAATTGTTACCAAAGCTGGACTACTAACAGCATCTGAATTATCGGTGGCAGTATAAGTAAAACTGGCAGTTCCAATAAATTTATTATTAGGTTTAAAATATAAATTGGCAATTTGATCTAGTGTAAGTTGTTGAAATTTGCTTATCAGAGTTCCACCATTATCAGGATCACCCAAATATAAAATACCTTGTTCGATTGGTGGTAAAGTCGCAATATTATATGCGGTTACAATTCCATCAATATCAGTAGCAGATAATGGTGGTAATTGTGCAGTCGTATTGTTCAGAATACTCTCAGCAGTTTTATCCACTGCAACTGGTGGTTCTTGAGTTGGTATTGTAATCGTAATTGTAGCAGTATCACACAATGGTGGAATGCCACTATCACAAACTCGATAAGTAAAATTATCCGTGCCAGTGTTAAAACCATTATTTGGCGTATAAGTAACGCTACCATCTGGATTGATTACAACCGTGCCATTAGCTGGTTGATTAGCAATAGCAATTGTACTTGGATCAAGATTATCATCTGGATCACTATCATTATTTAAGATATCGATAGTAACTGGAGTATTTGGTTCTGTAGTACTGCTATTATCATTAGCAATTGGCGGATTATTAGGCACTGAAGTAATAGGTATGCTAACTATGGCTATATTACTCACTGCATCGTTATTATCAGTAGCTATATAAGTAAAACTAGAATCACCGCTAAAGCTAGTATTAGGCTGAAAAAATAAGCTTTTTACCTGTTCTGAATTTAAAATTTCATTCACTGCAATAGGTTTACCGCCTTTATCCGGGTCTTCTAAATATAATTTACCTTCACTTGTTGGAGGCAAAGTTTTAATCTGATAATATTTTACTGTACCGTCAATATCAGTTGCTTCTAAGGCTGGCACTTGTCCAATAATATTATTAGGTATACTAGGCGATTCTTTATCTTCAGCAATCGGTGGTTGATTAGAATCGGTAACTGGAATAGCAACTATAGCTGGCTCACTCTCAGAACCATTGTTATCAGTAGCTGTATAAGTAAATTTAACATTACCAATAAAATTAGGATTAGGTTGAAAATAAATATTAGTTACTTCAGCAGGAGTCAATTTTTGACTAGCAAATATTGGACTTCCACCAGTATTTGGATTACCTAAATATAAAATACCTTGGGAATTGACTGGTATAGTTGTAATATTGAAAAATTCTACCGTACCATCGATATCAGTTGCTGATAAATCGTTCACTTTCACAATAGCATCATTAGGAGTTGAAGTTACAGTTTTATCATCAGCTATAGGAGGTTCATTATTTGGTGGATAGGTAACTGTGATAGTTACATTAGCCTGATTACTGGCATCACCTTGATTATCAGTAGCAATATAATGAAAAACTACTTCATCAGTCGTGCTAGCAGTGGGCATAAAATATAGGTTACTTATATCAGTAGGAGTAAGAATTTGGCCTTCAGTTATTAAATTGCCAGTACCTGGTTTACCCAAATAGAGTAAGCCTTTAGCATTAGGTATATCATATACGGTATAACTAGCTATCGTACCGTCTAAATCAGTGGCTTCTAAAGTCGGTATTTGCACTGGAGTTATATTATCAGTAGCAGTAACTTTATCAACCGCAACTGGTGGATTATTATCTGGCGGAGCTATTTCAAAAGAATGACTTACTATTTCAGTATTAACATTAGGATTCTCAGCCTGTGGATTAGTAATATCATTGGGTCGAGTTATGGTGACTGAATTAGTAACTATATCACCAACATCCGCAGTTATGGTTCCAACGATTTCAAAAGTTGCACTAGCTCCATTTTGAAGGTCAACGGTAATATCAATTGCTCCACTACCATTTGATTTTGAACAACTATTTTGAATTGCTGGAAGTGGTTTTACTGAATCGGAAACTTCACAAACCCATAATGGTGCTGGATCAGTAACAGTAGCAGGCAAATTATCCTGTACTTTGATTCCAGCGGCATCTGAAGGGCCATTATTTTTAACTGTAATTATATAGGTAACTGGCCCACCATTTAACGGTTTAACATCAGTAGTATGAGTTTTGCTTACCGATATATCGGCTTGTTTTAATTCAAAACTAGTTTGGATTTCAATTTGTTTCTGAACGCTGGGAAAGGCCCAGGTATCTACAACTTTATCATTTCCAAAATCATTAATAAAAGAATGTTTACCTTCATAGCTATTAACTCCATCTAATGCTGAAATTAGTTCTGGGGAATTATTATCATCAATAGCAGAATGGTTATAATAGATAGTATTACAAGCTTCTGTACAATCCAAACGTTCTATAATAAAACCTTTTGGATTATTTTCTAAATCCCAAAATGGAAAATGAATATTACCTAATAAAAAGTTAAATCTAGCATTATAAGGCACTTGTCTAGCTGGCAATGGATTACCTTTACCATCCAAACCATTCCAAGAAATTTGATTATTCCCTACAATGGTAGAGCCTTGTAATATTATATCTTCTTCATCTCCAAATACATTGTTATTATTGACATCGACTGTTAAAAAATAGGTTAATTTCATATCAATATTGAAGCTAAAAATTCCTTTTAATGGAGCTGTACCAGCGTAACCATCAGAGCCTTCTTCACCTACAAATTTAAAATTAGTTAAAGTAGGTAATTCTTTAGGAGTAGCTCGCAACCAAGTTTTACCACTAGGTGAATCGATTGGTGGTTGATCCAAAGGCAAATCATCACTGGGTATATTAAAAAATAATTTGTGAGTAGTATCTGTTGCAGTATCAGCTAATTCAGGGCTATGTACCAAGATATTAACATTATCTATATCATTACCACGAATTGATGTATAAAGAGATTCGCCATTATTGTTTTTTACCCCATTATTATTAGCAAAGAACAAAAAACCATGTGGTTCAATACCATTTAAATTAATTGAGTATGAGTATCCATCCTTAGTTAAAAAATAAGTTTTTGAGTTTAAACCTTTCTTTTTACCACCCATATCTAAAGGCAAATAATTAGTATAAATTCTACCTTTTTGTTCAGTTCCGGCATCATTCGGAGTTTTAAAAACCGTGATATCCCAAGCAGCAACTGCCTGTTTTTGATTATTATCAATCGGGAATTGTTGATTGGCAAGAACAGCTTTTGGCAATTTATATTGAGTTACAAACATTGGAGCTCTAAATTCTACTTCATAAATTCCAGTTTCAGCAACTATAAAACTACATGGTGTATAACCATTTACATTAGGTAATGGTCCGGCTTGTTCTTTGGCTAATGTGTCAATTAATCCAAAACCAGTATTCAACACGTCACAACTGCCATTTTGCCCACCTAAAGGACTACGATAAACAATATCTGCATTGCCATTAGCACTATTTGGCACACTAGAACCAAGGTTAATCTGTTCTCCTGCATTAGCATAAACTTTAATACTTGCTTGTAATTTAATACCAACCATTTTTCTATTAGCGAATTGTAAATAAGGTCGATAGCCACCATTCTCTACTAATTCTCGACTACCTTCTGCGTTGGCTGGTAAAATAAATAGGAAATTTAGCAACAATGTAATAAATATTAAAATTATTTTCATATTTTCCACTAGATATTTAATGTAAGTAAATATATTATTTAAAAAATAAATCTTAACATATTTGATTTATTGATACTAGGGTTTAAGATTAAATATACCTATGCTAAAATAAAAATATTTGAATATGTAATAATGATTTAAAAATAATATAAATTTCAAAAATCTATGCCAACTATTACTCCAAACCATAAAATAATCAAGAATTACTATCAAGAACTGCAAGCTTTTAAGCGTGCTAATCAAACTCAAGAGGATACGGTTAAACAAGCGTTTCAACATGTTTTAGAAGCTTATGCAAAACCTAGAAAGTGGACTTTGATTCAAGA
>DRQV01000131.1 GCA_011371325.1 Thioploca sp. | reverse complement strand
TTTTCTTGAGAGATTTGGATATTATTAGCTCTAACTAATTCATTTACCAAAATGCCAATTTTAACCCGTTTAGTAGCTTCTTCTTTAAACATGTTGACATTCAAACTAGGAACTTCAAATTCTTGTTTGCGTAATTTTAATAGGTGTTCAGCCTCTTGATTAACCAACGACTGAGGTGCTTCTATAGGGTTGGCTTGTAATAAGGCATCAAGGATTTGCAATTTAGTATGCATTTTTAATCCACGATCTAACTCTTCAAGCATATTTTGACGAGCATCTTCTCTTAATTTATCAATACTTCCATCACTCACACCCAGAGATTTAATAAATTCAACATCTAACTCTGGCAATTTAGGTTCTGAAACTTTTAATACGTTAACAATAAAATTAACTTTTTTACCAGCGATTTCCTTGCTACTATGTTCTAATGGAAATTTTATATCGAACTCACGTTTATCACCAGCACTAGCTCCCAATAATTGATCTTCCAAACCGGGTAATGGAACATTGTTTTGACCTAATACTATCGAAATTTGTTTAACTTTATTATCTTTGAAAGCTTTGCCATCAATAGTTCCAATAAAATTAATTACTACTTGGTCATCTATCTTTGCTGCTCGTTCAACAACTTGCCAAGTTATACGCTGTTGACGCAATTTTTCCAGCATAGTGTCAATATCAGACTCAGTTATTTCTTCTACAATTAATTTTTCAACTGGTAATTTGTCTGTATTCAACGTTGCTATTTTAGGATAGGTTTCAAGAGTGACCGTATAGGATAAACCATGTTCAATTTTTTCGATGTCAGTATTAAGCTTATTTAATACTGGCTCTCCTACAACCTGTAACTTTTCTTGTGCAATTGCTTCATCGAGGCTGGATTTTAAAACTTCATTGAATACATCTTGGCGTATTTTAGAACCATATCTTTGCTCAATAATTCCTAGAGGAGCTTTGCCAGGTCGGAATCCATTAATTTTGGTTCTCTTTGCTAATGATTTAAGGTGCTTTTTGACTTTGGGTTCAATATATTCTTTAGGTACCTCAATTGTCATTCGACTCTGAGCAGTACTGATTGTTTCTACGGACACCTGCATGTCTTTATAAACCTCTATCTTTAGCTTTAATATAAATGGTGCGAAAGGAGAGACTCGAACTCTCACAGGGGTAACCTACTGGTACCTAAAACCAGCGCGTCTACCAATTCCGCCACTTTCGCATTATCCGGGTAAATCGTGGTGGGCTGTATAGGGATTGAACCTATGACAAGCTAATGTAAGAGTCGGTTGCTCTATTACTAATAGAGCCAACAGCCCTTAAGTATTTTTAGATGGGCCGTATAGGGATCGAACCTATGACAAGCTGATTAAGAGTCAGCTGCTCTACCAACTGAGCTAACGGCCCCACGATATAAGTCAATATAACATATTTAAATTTCAACTACCAGTAATTTTATGATATTTTGCTGATAATTGATCATCAGTTTCTTTGTTTTCTGGGTCTATCAAGATACAATCTACTGGACAAACTTCTACACATTGCGATGTATCATAGTGACCAACACATTCAGTACAAAGCTCAGGTTCGATTATATAAATCTCTTCTCCTTGAGAAATAGCCTCATTAGGACATTCTGGTTCACATACGTCGCAATTGATACATTCATCAGTGATGTAAAGTGCCATATTAATATAAAATTATAGTAGTTGCTGACAAATTGTTTAGAATTAAGTTTTTCAAACAAATCTTTAATTTACTTCTCTAACGTTAGAGAACTAATTTTCTCGATGTAATATAGATAATTAATAACATACTTTGAATTACCTAATCAATGTTACAGTAAAGCTGTTGCACACATTATAGCAATAAACATTAACATGTCAACATGCAATAATACTTCTGGTGACTAAAATTCATTAGAATTTAGAAAGTTTGCTCTTAAAATTAATAGACAATTATTTTAAATAATTAGACTTAGTACTCTAAATTGTAAATATGTATTTTATAAAATAAATAATTGATATTAAAGTTAAAAACTAATTTTTTTAAATAAATTTTAAAATAGTTAAATTTTCTTTATAGTTTGTAAGGCAGCTTGAACTTTAGGATGAACAAATTCACTCACATTGCCACCTAAACTGGCTATTTCACGCACTAAACTAGATGATATAAAAGTATACTTTGTTGCTGGAGTTAAAAATATTGTCTCAATATCTGGTATTAAAGTCCGATTCATGCCAGCCATTTGAAACTCATATTCAAAATCTGATACTGCTCGTAAACCTCTTATAATAACTTGTACTTCACATTGTTTAGCAAAATCAGCAAGTAAACCATCAAAGCCACATACTGTGATATTATTTAAGCTTACTAATACTGAACTTGCTAATTCTACTCGTTTGGCTAAAGAAAACGTTGGAATTTTAGAAGGATTAGATGCTATAGCTATTGTGACATGTTCAAATAAAAATGATGCACGTCTAATAATATCAATATGGCCATTGGTAATTGGATCAAATGTACCTGGATAAATAGCTTTTATTTTCATATTATATTGATTGTTATGGTAACAAAATTTTATAATTCATAATTATTTGAGTTTGATATGATAATATTTATAAAATAACCTTATTCCTTACATATAATTTTAAAATCAAGATTTAAATCTTGAAATAAATTTAAAAGATTGTTGGGAATATTATCTCCAGTTCTTAACTTTAAAAAAGTAATTATGCTTAATAAAAAATTTAAAAATACTTATCGATTTGCCTTATATGGATTATCAGGTTCTGGTAAAACTTGTTTATTAGCTGCATTAGCTATGCAACGCAATCCACATCCATTAAGTCATAGTTGTATTTGGAATCCACCGGAAATTCCAAAATTTAGCAAAGAAAATAGTCAAGAACATTTATTGCAAAAAAATAGTAAGGAATGGATGGAAACTGCAATTAATAAATTAGCTAACCAAGAATTTCCAGCTTCCAATCCTAAAAGCAATGAACAATTTGTATTTGAGTATAACTTTATTGCATCAACTCATCAAACATTTAGAATTGAACTGGTTGATTATTCCGGCGATTTAATCAATCCACCAATGAATGTCAATGTGCTTGCTAAAAATCTACGGCGTAGGTTTGTTGAAATGGATGGAATAGTTGTGTTTGCCGAAGTTCCACTTCCAGATGCCAGTAATTCAGATGAATTGTTTAAGTTACAGCAGACATTTAGCTTATTATTAAAAGAATCCAATGTAAATGTAGCACTGGATATGCCAATAGCATTATTAATTACTAAATGGGATAGATACAGTAAGATAGATTATTCTGAACCAGCTAATGAACAGACTAAATTAGATGTTTTCATTAATTTAAATCCACCTCATAGAAGATTGGTTGATATATTACGTTTTTCAACAACAGAAGGAAATTTTAAAATATTCCCGGTCAGTGCTTTGGGAGAATTTAAACAAAAAAATTCTATAGAATCAGAGTCATTTGGTTTAGAAGATGCCTTTATTTGGCTGGCTCAACAGCGTAATGGTATAGATTTACAGCAATTTGAAGAACAAGTTAACAACAATTCTGATAAATGTAAAAAAAATGGCCAACTGTTATTAGATAGATTTCCCAAAAATTCAGAACAAATTGAACGGATTAAAACTTTATTACAAAAATGTCGACGTAAGCGAATTACTCGAACGTTTTATGTACTTATTACAATTATTGCTTTATGGTTTATTACAGAAACTAGTATAGATATTATGAATTATAGACAACATACCATTGTTGCGAACTTACCTCATACTACTACGAAACAACTTGATGCAGCAGAAAATTGGTTAATTGACTATATTGCAGCACCTTATTTTCGTCACTTACTGACCAGAATTCTTTTCAATAATGATGAGGCTAAGTCTCATTTAACTAGATTACAAGCCAATAGGGAAAAAGTTTTATGGGAACCAGTAGTTAAATCTCAATCTGATTTGATGGTAGCAGCTAATTTTGCTATAGAATATTTAATACATTATCCTCACGGCAAACATGCTCAACAAGCTAGAAATATTAAATTAAATGCTGAATTATTACAAAATAGTCAGGCAAATGCTGATGCTTTACGAGATAATCAATTCTTTGCTAAAAAAAATTGGCAAGATTTTGATAAAATTAGCAACGCATTGGTTAAACTACATGATTTACCATTATATCCTAAAGTTGAAACTGATGAACAACGTCAAAAGCGTATTAATTGGGAAAAGAAATTAGCAACCCATTTATTACAACTTACCGAGCAACAAAACTGGTTAAAATTCTTGACTTCTTATGAAGAAAAAATTCAAAACAAACAATTTATGGCTGTCGCTCAAGATTTGATTAATCATCATCCAACTGAACATTTAGAAGAGTTGAAAACTTCTTTTAAAGCAGTTGTTATTCAGGAGTTAGAAGAATTAGTGGAACAAACTTTAAAAAATAATGTGGATTTATTTGAAACCGAAATTTTGTTAAGAGAATATACTAAATTTCCGCCCCAATTACAAACTGATAATGGTAAAAAAACAATAGCATTGTTACGTTATAAAATTCATGAACGGATTGATGAAGAATTATATGATGAAGTGGTAAAAAATCCAGATTTAAAACATATCCAAAGGTATTTACAAGAAGCTCCATTACGCAATATGCGACGAGAGATTGTAGATTATAAAAATTTTTTGAGTCAAATTGATCCAAGCAATATTCTTAGATTACGATTAAAACTAAGCAAAATTACTTGGGTTAATGTGAATGATCAAAATAATATTGTTAGTGTATTTTTAAATGGTAAACAAGCAATTTATAATGATAAAGTTGATGCTAATCATGGCTCTACAACCACTGGAATTATAGGGTTAAGTAGTGTATTTTCTGCCAAACCAAACCATCCTATTACAATTGCTATTAGTGTTACCAATGAAGGTCTATTTTTAAATGATGATTATGGTCATGCTATGGTAGAATTAACAGTTTCTGAATTAGCAGAACCAATACTTGGCTATCCTTTAACTTTACGTACAGATGGAAATAAAGGCCAAAAGACTGGAACAGCTTTTTTTGAATTAGAAGGTTTTCCAAGAGAACCTATTTTACCACCTTGGCGTAGTAATTGAAAAATGACATGGTTACAGGTTATACTAGATACTGAATCCACTAAAGTTGATGAAATATCTGATGCTTTAATGGCTATTGGATCAATTTCAATTACTTGGTTAGATGCTAAAGATCAACCATTGTATGAACCATCTTTAGATACAACTCCTTTGTGGAAACATACCAGGATAATTGCTTTATTTGAGGATGAAATTGATATTGCCCAGCTACAGTTATTAAATTTACCAGCTTATCAAATCCAAACTTTAGAAGATAAAGAATGGGTTAGAGTATGGATGGAAGATTTCCAACCAATGCAATTTGGTGAACAAGTTTGGATATGCCCTAGTTGGCAAAATCCTCCTATTCCAGAGGCAATTATTCTTGATCCCGGATTAGCATTTGGAACTGGCACACACTCAACTACAGCCCTATGTTTAAAATGGCTTGATAAGCAAAAGAATTTAGCAAATAAAACTGTAATTGATTATGGTTGTGGTTCTGGAATTTTAGCAATTACTGCGGCTAAATTGGGAGCAAAACATGTTTGGGCAGTAGATAATGATCCACAAGCATTAGAGGCTACTGAAAATAATTCTAAAAATAATCAAGTAGAAAAATTGATTACTCCAATTTTACCAGATCAATTACCAACAAATATAAAAGTTGATTATATTTTGGCTAATATTTTAGCAATTCCATTAATTAATCTGGCTTATTCACTAACACAACACCTAAATTCTAAGGCTAAGATCATATTGTCAGGAATCTTGCAAGAGCAAACTACATCTATTATTACAGCCTATCAATCTCACTGTGAAATTGAAGAAACAAAAGAACAAGATGGTTGGATGCTTATTGTTGGTAAGAAAGTTAATCAATTCAAGTTGTAATCTTTAAAAAGATGTATAAATTATGAATAAAATTAAACTAGTTATATTGATTCTAATATTATTAAGTTCTGCTATTTTAAATGCTAAAGTGATTACCCAAGAACAATTTATTAATGATATGGTTAGTAAACATAACTTTGGGAAATTATATTTAACTAAATTGCTTGGAAAGGCTAAAGTAAAACGAAGTATTTTAAAAATCATGTCTCGGCCAACCAAAAAAGGCAAGGCTAAACCCTGGTATAAATACCGAAAAACATTTGTTAATGCTAAAAAAATTAAGGCAGGCGTGAAGTTTTGGAATAATAATGCTGCTACCTTACAAAGAGCAGAAATGACTTTTGGAGTTCCAGCTAAAATTATTATTGCTATAATTGGAGTGGAGACTATATACGGTAAGAATACCGGTAATTTTAGAGTTCTGGATGCCCTGACCACTTTAGCTTTCCATTATCCAAGGCGAGCTGATTATTTTCGTAAGGAATTAGAGAACTATCTTATTTTAACTCATGATGAAGGAATAGACCCTTTACAACAAAAAGGCTCTTATGCTGGTGCGATGGGAATTGGCCAATTTATGCCTAGTAGTTTTCGCAATTATGCAATTGATTTTGATGGTGATAATAAACGTAATATTTGGACTAATTATGCTGATGCTATAGGTAGTGTGGCTAATTATTTTAATAAACATGGTTGGCAAACTGGAAAACCAATTATCACAGCAACTAAAATACGCACTAATTCCATAAAAAAATTACTAGCGTTAGATTTTGCTCCCAAATATACTTTACAACAACTTAAACAATGGGGTCTGCTATACTTTGGTACAGAACCAAATTATACTAATGGGATGATAATAGATTTAGAAACTAAACTTGGTACTGCTTATTGGCTTGGTTTTCAAAATTATTATGTAATTACTCGTTATAATCATAGTAAACATTATGCAATGGCTGTTTATCAACTAGCCGAGGAAATTGAAAATGCTAAATTTTAAAATATTATTACTAGGATTTATTGTAAGTAGTTGTTCTATTAACCACTATAATCATGACTATAACCATGATAGGACTACAACCCCAGTTGCTCCAATTCATAGTAGGCCTACATATTCAGAGCCAACTTATAATTATCCTAGGCATCGTCCTCCTAAAAAGCTTGCACCAGTTGCACCACCAAAACGTTCTAATAAGCCTATATATTCAAAACCAACTTATCGTATTCCTAAAAAACGTCCTCTTAAAAAGATTGCTCCATCTTACCCGGCAACTCGTTTAAAAAATAATAGGAATAAACCTAATAACCCAAGAAAAAATACTTCTCGGCCAAGATATTTAAAGCAACCCTCAAAATATTTAAAACAACCTTCTAGCAATTATGTACCTAACAATCCGAACTATATAGCTAGAGGTTATGCTGCTCAATACCAATTGGCTGAAAATGGGATTAAAACAGCTAGTGGGCAAATTTACGATATGTATAATATGACAGCAGCTCATGTAAATTTACCATTGATGTCAAATGTTATGGTTAAAAATCTTCGTACTGGTCGCACTATAGTAGTGACTATCAATGATCGTTTATATAATAAGCAAAAAATAATTAAATTATCCTACATTGCCGCAGATAGTTTAAATTTATTACGTAATCCTTCTCAATTATTAGAAGTAAGAGGTTTATAATATTTGTTTAATATGAAAATATTTTTACTATTACTACTATATTCTATCCAGGTTGCGGCTATAAACTTAGTCCCAACTCCACCGTTAATTACTGCTGATGCTTATATTTTGCAAGATTTTTACAGTGATAAAATATTGATGTCAAAAAATATTGATAAAAGAATTGAGCCAGCTAGTTTAACTAAATTAATGACTGCCTATTTAGTATTTGAAAAACTTAAATCTGGCAAAGTAAAATTAGATGATATAACTACTATTAGTGAAAAAGCTTGGCGTATGACTGGTTCTCGAATGTATTTAGAAGTAGACAGCCAAGTATCAATAGAATTATTACTTAAGGGAATGATTATCCAATCAGGTAATGACGCTAGTATTGCATTAGCTGAATTTATAGGTGGAACTGAAAAAGCTTTTGTAAGTCTAATGAATCGGCAAGCTAAACATTTAGGTTTAATTGATACTCATTATGTTAATAGTACTGGTATGCCAGATACCGACCATTACACTACAGTTAATGATTTAGTTACTCTTTCTAAACTATTAATCAGTAATTTCCCAGAATACTATCGCTGGTACTCAGAACAGAAATTAACTTATAACAATATTATTCAATATAATCGCAACAAGTTATTACAACGTGATTCAAGTGTGGATGGAATAAAAACAGGTTATACAGAAAAGGCTGGATACTGTTTAATTTCTTCTGCTAAACGAGGAAAAATGCGTTTAATTTCAGTGGTTATGGGAACTAAAAGTAATAAAGCAAGAATTCGACAAAGTGAAATAATGCTTGATTATGGTTTTCGTTTTTTTGAAACTTTTCGTATTTATAAAGCTTACCAACCTTTAGATTTTGCCAAAGTATGGAAAGGATCAGAAAAACGATTTAAATTAGGTTTAGCAGACATATTATATGTCACCATACCCAAAGGACAATATAATAAATTAAAAGCAACAGTATTTTCTGCTCCATATATTATGGCTCCAGTATTTAAAGGGAAAAACTACGGTACTCTAAAAATAAAAATGGGTAATCAAATTATTGTAGAACGTCCTCTCATTGCTTTAACTTCCATTGACGAAGGAACTATATGGGAAAAATTGATAGATTCATTTTTATTACTTTTTTACTAATTCATCAACTCCCACTACGGAAAACAGAATGTGTACAGTTGACATAATGGCCAATTGTGTAGCTTAGTTGATTACTAATGGTTTTGACTCTTAAATTAACTGATGTTACGCAGAAAGCTACCTATAATACCCATTAGTTAACTTAATTCATAAATAATTTATTTTTAAATTGATTTTTGACTATACAACCCCATAGTGGATTTAGCACTCCCTTTGGTAGAGTGCTAATAATTTCTTGTAAGTATAAAATATAGTGGGGAAAAAATGGCAAATTTAACTTCTCGTGTTGGTATGCAACTAGCTGTTCCCGAGTTATGCCTTGATAGTTATGTTAGTAATATAAAAACAATCCCAGTTCTGACAGCAGCAGAAGAAAAAGAATTGGCAGAACGTCTTTATAGTAATGAGGATTTGGAAGCTGCTAAAAAATTAGTAGTATCCCATTTACGATTTGTATTATATATCGTACATGGCTACCGTGGTTACGGATTATCAGAAGCTGATTTAATTCAAGAAGGCAATATTGGCTTAATGAAAGCTGTAAAACGATTTAATCCTAATGTTGGAGTGCGTCTAGTATCATTTGCAATTCATTGGATTAGAGCTGAAATCCATGAGTTTATTTTACGTAACTGGCGTATTGTCAAGGTTGTTACCACTAAAGCTCAACGTAAATTATTTTTCAATCTCCGCAGTATGAAAAAACGTTTAGGTTGGTTATCACATGCTGAAGTTGTACAAATAGCCAATGATTTAGGAGTGACTGATAAAGACGTTTTAGAAATGGAAAAGCGGATGACCATGCAAGACGTTGCTTTTGATGGGCCTACCAATGAAACTGAAGATGAAGAGAAAAACTTTGCACCAGCAGCCTATTTAGAAGATTATAGATATAATCCAGCAGATATTGTTGAAGAGGCAGACTGGACAAATTTTAGTAATAACCAGTTACTAAGTGCATTTGAAAAATTAGATGCTCGTAGTCAAGATATTTTGCAAAAACGTTGGTTAAGTGATAAAAAGATAACACTGCAAGAATTAGCCAAACAGTATAAGGTATCGGCTGAACGAATTCGGCAAATTGAAAGCAACGCAATGAAAAAATTAAAAAAGCAAATTAATTTTACGATATAATAATACTTTCTCATTTTTATAGATGTA
>DRQV01000130.1 GCA_011371325.1 Thioploca sp. | reverse complement strand
TGGGAGAATAATCTAACGGGTAATAAAAAATGCTAAATGGAACATATTATTTTTTAAAAGGTTTAATGTTAATTACCAAGTCTGGTATTCGTATTTGGGTAGTTATACCAGTATCAATAAATATCATATTATTTAGTATATTAACTTATTATAGTCTACTATATTTTCCTATTATGTTAGATACGGTAATAACATATTTGCAATTGCCTGATTGGGGAATAGTATTTGCGATAATTCGCTGGATTATGTTGCCACTGTTCATTGTGTTTGCCATGATAGCATTTTTTTTCATATTCACTTTTGTGGCTAATTTAATTAGTGAACCATTTAATGGGGCTTTATCCAGAGCTGTAGAAAGATATATTACTGGTCGTAAAGTAAAATCTCCTTCAGAATCAATATTTAAAATAATTATTGGTTTTATCGGAGAAAAATTAGAAAAATTATGGTATTACTTTAAGTGGATGTTGTTATTAATAATAATTTCTTTTATTCCAATAATTAATATAATTTCCCCAATACTATGGTTTTTGTTTTCAGCTTGGATTGCAGCACTTGAATATGCTGACCCGGTATTATCTAATCATGGCTATAGTGTTCCGGAACAACGTAAGATTTTAGCTAAAAAACGGATGCTAACATTGGGTTTTGGAATTAGCGTTATAGTTGCTATGTTTATTCCAATAATAAATTTTTTTGTGATGCCAGCAGCGATTGCTGGAGCAACTCAAATGTGGTTGCAACAATTTTATGACGCAAATGATTTCCCACATATGAAAGACATGAATTATATCAATAACATCAGGTAAATTTATTTGATATAATTAGTAAATTCATTACATCCCTGGATACCTATAAATGTTTAGCAGCCCACAATGATAATGCACTGATAGTTAAGGTAGGATTAGATGGAGAACAGGAAGGGAAAGCACTGCCACCTAGTACTAATAAATTTCGTACTTGATGATGAACTAAATATTTATCCACAATTGAGGTTTTTGGATCATCTCCCATCACTACAGTACCTAAAATATGGCTCTCACTTCTACTAGGGCCGGAAATAGTTAGGTTTTCTATTGGTAATGGTGCTAACGCTTTAGGTAATAATTCAGGTAATTTGTCTATAGCTCGCATGGTATAAGCTGAGAACCCTTGATGGATGGTTTCTGGCTTTGATGAGTCTGCTTCACTTACTTTGACATAGTTTTTTTCATCAGGTAAATCTTCAAAAATTAGTTTCATATTAGTACGTTGTTGCCAACGACCATGTTCAGCCCTTAAATTGGGTACATTATGAATTTCCATCAAGCAAGCTGAATATTCAGAACGATGTGGCCCATCATATAACATATAACCGTTAGCTGAAATACTAGTTGTCCCTTGAAAACTATCGACTCCAATTAGATCTATTTTAGCCCACATACTTATCTGTTCATTCAAGCGTTTACCAAGTAACGGATGGGGTAAATTAGAACGTTGCAATAAATAAGGGTTAAAAATAGCATTAGTACCTAACACTACTAAATCTGCTCTAGCAATTTTTTCAGCTCCTTCATGCAAATATCTTACTCCACTAGCATTTCCAGCACTAGTTTCTACTCCTAAAACTTCAGCATCTAACCGTAAAGTTATCCTTGAGTCAGAATATAAATATTCTAACTCATTTTGAATGGTAAATTTTACATCTGTTGGACATAAACCACAAACTCCATTTCCACAACATAAAGCTCTATTTTTAGTAGCTTGTCTAGCTCTAGCAGTTGCTTGTTGGAAATATAAATCTGGATAAGCTTGTTTCAGTATTTTATCTGGATCATTAAACAAATGAGGAGGTTGCGGATAAGGTTGACTGCGAGGATATGGGGCATCACTCGGGCCAGAAACTGACATTATTCTTTCCACTTTAGTATAATAAGATTCTAGCTCATCATAACTAATTGGCCAATCTCTACCCACTCCATAAGTTGATTTCAACTTAAAATCATTTGGCATTAATCTAGGAGTACAAGCCCACCAAGCCCTAGAGCTACCACCAAAACCAACTATAAACTTCCAAATTTTATGTTGGTTATGATTTACAAAAGTTGAATCTGCAACTACACTACTTAATTTACGATTTTGTAATTGCCAGAGGTGAGAGTTTTTTTGGCCTCGTTCTAATACTAAGATACGAACGCTTTTTCCAACTTTATTTAAGTAATTATAAAGAAAAAAAGAACTGGAAAAACTAGTACCAACAACAATAATATCGAAAGCATTATCCAAAATACTCTCCTAATAAAAATGGTGGAATATTGTCGGATTATGGATAACCCGACAATATTCAGTTGAATTCAACTAATGATATTTTACTTCTTTGTAACTTTTTTAGATTTTTTAGGTTTTTTAGGTTTTTCAGATTTTTCAAGCACAATCTTTATCTTATTGCTATATGTGTTACGTTTAGATGCTCTACTGTACATGAAGATGTAGTAGTCATTATTTCTATCAGTTTCTTTATAAATCAATTCTTTACCATTAGTTTGAGCAACAACTTTGCTTCTATCATTAATTAATTTTATGGTTAAATCATTATTTTTAGGAGCTGGTATGTTTAACGTTTCATTTCTATTTAAAGAAACTTGAAATTTAGAGCAACTAAAGGTGTCAACTTCAAAAAACTCACTCAAACGAGTATTATTAATAATTTTTTTCAAAATTTTAGCATTACCATTATAAGGCTTAAAAACAAATGAATTAGTTTTTTTCAGCTTAGGATCAAGACTAATTTGCATTTTGTAGTTACCAGCTTTAACTATTTTGATAGGGCCGATCATTAATTTACCATCTATTGTACCAGTAGAAATCATCTTTCCTGGAGATGTAGTACCGTCTTCATTTTGAATTTCTGGTCCGGTCAATTCATAAATCATAAGTTTGCCAGATTTAGATTTGCTCACGTTCCATGACATTACTTGATTAGGTTGTAAGTCAAATTCAGCTACAAAAGGTTTGTCTTCCGCAGTTATAAATCGATAGGGAGTTTTACCAGATTCTATTAAATCGCCAGCTATTATAGTAAATTCTTCACCGTTTTTCTTGTAAGTAGTATCAACATTAACACTATAGAATGGTTGCCTGTTCTCAACTTCAATACCTTCGTCATTTGTGGTGACTGATACTACTGGAGCATCATTAACCATACATTGACCATTAAACACACCAATACCAAGGTAGGGTACAACATCGGAAGTATCTAATTTAAAACTAAGAGAATCTAAGTCAAATTTGAATTTTAACTTTAAAGCATCTTCCTTAAGTGAAAAACCATAACCATCCACTCTAACACCATCAAATACTATGGTATCTCCTGTGGTATCTCCATCAATAAAAGAGTAGTCAGCAGAAGAAAAATCTACTTCTTCCGCATGTACTACACCTATAGTTACTAAACAAGCGAATATAATAAATATTTTTTTCATTAATATTTCTCTAGGTTAAATTTTTAAATGTTATCAGAAGGATTTTAAAACTTATAGTTAGGTTCTGTCAAGTATAACATTTCAAATAAAGTAAAATTTTTAATTTATCGGTTAATAATTATTAGGTAAAACATCAGACTATATTTTACTACGCATGATAACCCGTATTCGATCAGTATTTCTATATAAAATACTATTTAATTTTGCACGTCCTCGAGCTATTTTTACTTCAGCAATGAATAGAAAATAAGAACTAGCAACTGTTAAGTTTTCATCATATATTTTAAGTCCGGCTAAAATATCTTGAGTGATAAAATTTTGGATACTTGTAAACGGTTGCTGTTCTCGTTTAGTTAATAATCTGGCAACTTTATTTTCAGTTAAACCCTCAACCACTGCCATTAATATTTTAGCAGATGCTGTATTGATATTGATTGATGTACGAGTTGGCAAAGTGCTTATATATGGTAATAGTTTATAATACTCTTCAATTCCGACTAACAAGCGTAATTCACTGGGATCAAATAAGAATCTATTTGCCGTCCTATAAGCTGGATTTTTCATTAAATAAACGTTATCTTCTGCACCATTAATTAATGGCTCTTCATTTATATCAATCCAATCCACAATAATTTGAGCTAACGAAATTGGTAATTCTAAGATAGTTAATAGCCGTTCTAATATAATAATATCTTTAGAACTAATTTTGCCATCATCTTGTAATAAGTTATTTAAATTAAATCTACCTTGTAAATCAATAGTTTGAGCTGTAATATAACCGCCTGGAATCGGTAATGCTGGAATTGCAGTTGCCCAAGTATCTTGTAAATTATCAACTTTTTTACCATCCCGTAATAAAATTCTTTTAATCCAACTTTCACCACCTAAAGCATACAAATAAGCTTGATCATTATTTATAAGATTAGCCGTCCGATAAATATCCAGTTGCTGTCTAGTCATCATTGCTACAGCCATAATAGTAGCTAGTGCAACTATTAACATTACAGTAATTAAAGCCACTCCATGTTGGCGATTCATCCTGATATTTGAAATAAACGTTCTATTTTACCCCATCCTTCAATTTTTAAGATTATTTTAATTGCTTTAAGTTTAATTGAAGTATTTGGCCATTTTTTGTGCCAAGTTAATTTATCATCTAAATAATGCCATTGTATATCATTAATATTATCTGCTAAGTTCATTAATATTGGCTTACTATCTTGAGCTCGATCCAGTACAAACCAATATGAACGTACTAACTTATTATCTTGTAAATGATATGCAACTCGTTGGAGAAAACTTCTATTTTGTTGAGCTGGATTTCGCCAACCAGAACGAGTAAACTCTAGTTGTTCAATTGTACCATTAATGGAAGGTTCTACATCACCATATTGATTGCGGATTGGACGTTGAATATGTTGCTCTATATCATGATTCAATCTACTAAACATCCGTTGTAAATCAGCTAATTGAATTGCTTGCTGTTTAATTTGGAAATGAGCATTAAGAACAGTGTTTAAACCATTATAAGCCATTACTGCAATTACCGCAAACACAGCTAATGCAACTAACAGTTCCAATAAAGTAAAACCTGTCATAAATTTATTCATGTAGCAGCTCTTTTTTCTTTAACTCTGGCTAACGCTGCTTTAATCTTATCTTGCTTATTCTTATCAGCTACTTTGTGTCTTGCCTTGCGTTCATCTTTTTCTCGTTGCAATCGAAATAATCTAAATTCATGCCTTTGTTTAGCTACTTCAGCTTTTTTCTGTTCATTTTCACTTTTTCTAATTTCAGCTTTTGCATAACGATAATAACTAACTAACGGAATATTACTTGGACAAACATAGGAACAACAACCGCATTCTATACAATCAAATAATTTATAATCATGAATTTTTTTCAAATCTTTAGCTTTAGCATACCAATAAAGTTGTTGTGGCAATAAATTAAGAGGGCAAACATCCGAACAAGAACCACACCGAATACAAGGCATTTGAGGCGGTTTATCTTTAATTCGTTCTCCAATAGAAGCGATTAAACAATTGGTAGTTTTAATCACTGGCATATTATCATCTGGCAGAGAAAAACCCATCATCGCTCCACCAACAATCAAACGTTCTATTTCTGATTTACGACCGCATTGATCAATTAAGAACCGTATTGGTGTTCCAAATAGTACTTCTAAATTTTGTGGATTTTCAATTGCCCCACCAGTTACAGTAATAATACGGGATACTAATGGTTGACCTAATTGAACAGCTCTGTAAGTAGCTCGGGCTGTTTCGACATTATGTACGACAATTCCAAATTTCGCTGGCAACTGTCCACGTTTAATTTCAATCCCTGTAAGTACATTAATTAATTGTAATTCACCTCCAGTTGGGTAAATAGTTTTTATCTTAATTACTTCTATTTCTTGGTCTGCTGCTTTTAGAAGTGCTGCATATGCTTCTGGTTTATTGTCTTCAACAGCAATTATGCAACGTTCCGTGCCACCCAGAGCATGTTTGATTATTCTAACCCCAGCAATTATATCGTGCGGTTTCTCCCGCATTAAACGATCATCACAAGTAATATAAGGTTCACATTCAGAACCATTAATAATCAGAGTATCTATCCCATCTGGTCTTAATTTTATATGAGCGGGAAAACCAGCTCCACCTAAACCAACTATACCGGCTCTAGCAATGTAATCACGTACCATGCTTGGACTTAGGTTTGCGTAATCATCCAAAGGAATCAAATTAGTCCAAGTATCTTTACCATCAGTTTCAATAATAATACAAGGTGCTGTCAGACCAGAAGGATGAGGAACAGCTCGTTCTTCAATAGCAACAACAGTACCTGAACTAGAAGCATGTAATGGAACTGTCATCAATTTGCGACAATTATATGCGTGACAATGAGCAATAATTTGGCCTTTTAGTACTTTATCCCCAATATGTACCACTGGTTCAGTTGGTTCACCAATATGCTGTAATAATGGCAATATTAAAAATGGAGGTATATTAGCTGGTACGATAGATTTATTAGCGGAAAGATTTTTATAGCCATTAGGATGAACTCCGCCATGAAATTCCCACATTATATTATTTGCTCCAGTTTTTTTATATTTTATAATTTTTACTTAGGGTTATTATGAATATATTAGAAACTATTTTAGCTTAAATGTCCAGTGTAAACAAAGCTTAAACAAATAGCTATAATATTTTGGAAAAATTGATGAATTGCTTATATTAGCGGTGGACTTTAGTAATTTAGACAGTTTTTTAATTAAGCCTAATTCTCAAAAACTGTCCAAACTATTGTCCTAAAATTGTCCTAAATAAGAATGTAGAGTGAATTGCTTATCTAATTCATACTACGTTAAATTTGTGATTTCAACATATCTATGTTAACATAAGTAAAATTCTCAATATCACCAGCAAATACTGTAAAAGGTTGATCTGGTTCGCCTAAATTATCAAGTACTGCTATTGCTCCAGTAAAATCCTCATTTCGAGTATAATTACTTACTGTAATCAAAGTAGATATATTTGCCGCTTTAGCTGATCGAATACCATTTTGTGAATCTTCAATTGCGATACATTGTTCAGGTTGTAAATTCATCTGTTGTAAGGCATAGTTATAGATATCTGGAGCTGGTTTTTTAGCAGGAACTACACCGCCAGCAGCGATTACTTCAAACCAAGATACAGCATCAGGTGCTAAACTATGTTCTAATAAACTTGTGACATTTTCTGGAGTAGTTGTAGTCACAATTCCTAATCTTATTCCAGCATTGCGAGATTCATCTAATAAACGTCGCACTCCTGGCCGTAAAGTAAGTGGATTTTTACACAACATATTGTTATAACGTTTAGTTTTATCTTTATGTAATTCAATAATAAAATCTTGTAAATTATCCGGTTGCTGGTAATCAGGACGATATTTATCCAAATAAAATTGCATTCTTTCTTTACCGCCAGTAACTGCTAACAGTTCTCCATATAACTCTACTGACCAATTCCAATCTAATTTGAATTTAGCAAAAGTTTCATTAAATGCAACTCGATGAGCATCTCTTTCTGTTTCAGCCAAAGTACCATCAACATCAAATAATAAAGCTTGTAATTTACTCATATCATTTTTCTTTTAGTGTAATTATCCACGTTAATAATTTTTAAAATTTATCAAAAAGTAATTTTATCATAATGATTTATAAATATAAAAAAATTATATGCTAAGTATAGCGTTTTTAGTGAATGTCAACTAATGGATATATCTAAACAGCGAATGCTATAATATATATTTATAATCTTTACATGAATTATTTTAAAAAAAATTATGAAAATATTAATCGTTGGTAATGGAGGGCGTGAACATGCTTTGGCTTGGAAAGTGGCACAATCAAATCAAGTCGAAACTGTTTTTGTAGCTCCTGGTAATGCTGGTACAGCTCAAGAAAATAAAGTACAAAATATTACAATTGGAGTTAATGATATTGAAGCTCTTATTAACTTTGCCCAAGAGAATTTTATCGATTTAACCATTATTGGCCCAGAAGCACCTTTAGTAGCTGGAATTGTTGATAAATTTCAAGAAATTGGTTTGCCTTGTTTTGGACCAACTCAAGCAGCTGCTCAATTAGAGGGGTCAAAATTATTTACTAAAGATTTTTTAGCTAGGCATAATATTCCAACCGCAGATTATGCTAATTTTACTGAAGTTGAACCAGCAATAGCTTATATTCAAAAAATTGGCACACCTATTGTTATTAAAGCTGATGGTTTAGCGGCGGGAAAAGGGGTAATTTTAGCATATTCAGAGGCGGAAGCTATTGCTGCAGTAGAAGATATGTTAATCGGTAATAGTTTTGGAGAAGCTGGACATAATATTGTTATTGAAGAATTTTTGACTGGAGAAGAAGCTAGTTTTATCTGTATGGTAGATGGAGAGCATATTTTGCCTTTGGCTACTTCACAGGATCATAAAGCTCGTGATAATGGTGATAAAGGGCCTAATACTGGTGGAATGGGAGCTTATTCTCCAGCCCCAATTATTACTCCAGCAATACATACTCGTATTATGACCGAAATTATAGAGCCTACAGTGCGTGGAATGGCCACGGAAGGTAATAATTATACTGGTTTCTTATATGCTGGTTTAATGATTGATACTCATGGTAATGCGAAAGTTTTAGAATATAATTGTCGGTTTGGTGATCCTGAAACTCAACCTATTATGTTGCGTCTTCAATCAGATTTAGTTGAACTTTGTTTAGCTACTTTGGATAAGAATTTACATCAGGTAGAAGCTAAATGGAGTTCCCAAGCATCTTTAGGAGTAGTATTAGCTGCTGGTGGTTATCCAAATAAATATGAAAAAAACTTAATTATTAATGGTTTATCCAATATTACAGGTGGTAAAATATTTCATGCTGGAACTAAGGAACAAGATGGTAAAATTGTGACTGCTGGTGGTAGAGTATTATGTGTTTGTGCTTTAGGTGATACTATACAAACAGCTCAAACTAAGGCTTATCAATTGGTTAGTACAATTTCTTGGCAAGATATGTATTATCGTACTGACATTGGTCATCGAGCTATTTAGTAGTATATTTAAAATATGAATAAAAAGAATTTATTAATTATTTTTGGTGCGATTTTTAGTATAGTTTTATTGATAATAGTATTTTACAAATTAGATTGGCAAGCTTTTTTCACCGCTATAAAAACTATAAATTTAGTAAAAGTATTTATCGCTGGATTAGTGGTTATATCGGTAATTGCATTGCGTTCTTTACGTTGGAATTTAGTTGCATGTTTACCATTATCAGAGTTTAAACATTTTTGGCAGGCTGCTAACATTGGTTATTTAGGCAATATTATTTACCCAGCCCGAGCTGGCGAAGTTTTAAAAGTAGTAGCAATCAATTATTTTACTCCATTAACTTTAGGACGTTCAGTTTCCAGTGCAGTGTTGGATCGTATCCTGGATATAATATTGATAGGGCTTTTTACTATGTCAGTTTTATGGATACATGGCAATAGAATTGATCCTAATGTTGGTAAAAGTATAGTTGTAATGTTTATTTTGGCCATATTTGGATTAGTCGCATTAATAATTTTTGCTGACTTTTTACATAAAAAAATTCAAAGCTTATCACTTAAGGATAAATGGCAAAAGTTACAAGAATTAATATTACATGGTATAGAAGGAATTCAAACATTTCGCCATACTAATAATTTAATCGTTGTATTATTGATAACCGTTATTATTTTTCTATTAGATTATTTCTGGATGTGGCAGATTATTAGTGCTTTTGGTTGGGATTTACCGTTTGAAGCTGGGTTAACTGTTGGAGTTTTTTTACTTTTAAGTATCTCATTACCATCAGCTCCTGGTTATGTCGGAGTGTATCAAGTAGCTTGTGTTTTAGCATTAGGCTTGTATAATATTGACCAAAGTCTTGCTGTTGCCTACTCTATAGTATTACAACTAGTAAGTTTTACCGTAATGGGTACACAAGGAATGTTAGTTACCATATACTGTGGTTTTAACTTATCACAAGAACGTAAACAAGAATTACCAACTCAAAATTGAAACAAAATTTGTGGAATTTACAGCCTAGTGTAATAATTATGTATGGTAATCTGGTTACCCTGTGATTATCTTTTTTTAAAAAATTTTAGGAGAAATAATGAAAGTCAAAAATTCAACTGTTGCTTGTGCATTATTATTAGCAAGTAGCCCAGTTTTAGCCAATACTAAATTAGGCGGTGGGCAAACAGAGGATACTGATACACCTCAAACTGAAACAACTAGGACAGTACGTCCACCAATCAATGTTGGTAAAACTAATCAGAAATTTAATATCTCTTCCATTAGTGTAAATAATGCTAACAAACGTAAAATTAAGGTTTGTGATAGCCCAAAAGTAAAACAAAAACGGCCAAAAGCTCGTAATATTATATCACTAGCTTTCAGTCCTAATAAAGTAGCAACTTTACAATTTGATATGGAAGATATTCCAACTAGCAAAGGTGAACAAGTTTTATTATTACTCTATAGTCGTTGTTTAGCCAAAAAACCCAAAATTAAAACTCCTTTATCTAGGGTTAAATTAGCTTTGGATGTGAATGATATTGAAATATTAGGTACATATAATATCCCAGCTAATAACCAAACCCGAATGACGATTGAAGTTGATCTGGAAACGAATAATCTTACTAAACAAGTTAAAGCTGGAAATGACACCTTTTATTTTCAGGCTGCTTTGTTAAAAAAATCTGATTTTGATAAGAAGCATTTTGGAGTTACTAAATTATCCCCATTAGAAGCTGTTCACGTCACAAAAACATCTTGTCCTACTCAAAGTCAATTTTCTAATGATGTTAGATCAGTAAATAAGTCTTGCAAAGATTTACCCACTAAGGCTAATTAAAATTTAGATATGTTTGTGCAAGAATCCTGATATAAAATATCTTGCACAATCTTTTTTTCCAGCATGATGATCTGGTAGGAAAGCAATTGCATCTCGTCCGGTTGTTAATAAATAATCAGTTGCCTGTTCCGCAACTGTTGCTGAATTTAAAGCTGCTTCGATACTACTGTCTTATTAATCGGTGTCCCAATTTCTTTACAGTACATTCCAGCACGATATAATAATGGTGATTGAGATAAATTATTCCTAAAAATACTGGGAATATATTCCTGTTCAGATTTGAGTACTTTGCTAATAGCTAAAAAAATCAACGTAATCTCTATTAGGAGCGATCCGGTTGCCATTAATTCAATGGCAGTGCCTTCTTAAGGTAGAAGAATATGTTATTATAACCCCCAATTAAATATAGGTTTATTATGCGAGTTAGTCAATTTTTACTATCTACTTTAAAAGAAGTACCAGCCGATGCCGAAATTATTAGTCATCAACTTATGTTGAGAGCTGGGATGATACGTAAATTAGCTGCTGGTTTATATACTTGGTTGCCATTAGGCTTGCGAGTTTTACGCAAAATTGAAAATATAGTTCGAGACGAAATGAATAAAGCTGGAGCTTTGGAAATATTAATGCCAGCAATACAACCAGCAGAATTATGGCAGGAATCTGGTCGTTGGGAACAATATGGGCCAGAATTACTACGAATTTCTGATAGGCATAATCGTGAATTTTGTTTTGGACCAACTCATGAAGAAATAATCACTAATCTAATTCGGCATGAAATCCATAGTTATAAACAGTTACCAGCTAATTTTTATCAAATTCAAACTAAATTTAGAGATGAAATCAGACCTCGATTTGGTATCATGCGAGCTAGAGAATTCTTAATGAAAGATGCCTATTCTTTTCATTTAACTGAGGATTCGTTGCAAGCTACTTATGATTTAATGTATAAAACTTATAATAATATTTTCAATCGTTTAGGTCTTAAATTTCGAGCTGTTATGGCAGATAGTGGTAGCATCGGTGGCAGTCGTTCTCAAGAATTTCATGTATTGGCTGATTCTGGAGAAGATGCGATAGCTTATAGTGTTACTAGTGATTATGCAGCCAATGTGGAAATGGTTCCAACATTATTACCAACTGAGCGACGTCAACCTGCTACAGCGGAAATGACAGTGATAGATACTCCAGATCAACATACGATTGAAGAACTTAGTCAATTTCTCCAAGTTGAGCCAGCTAAATGTATTAAAACTTTATTGGTACAAGGTGAAGCTGGTTTAGTTGCATTAGTATTACGTGGCGATCATACACTTAATGTAATAAAAACTGCCAAATTAGCTCAAGTTAGTTCACCAGTAACTTTTGCTAAACCAGAACAGATTAAAGCTATCATTGATTGTAACGTTGGTTCGATTGGACCAGTTGGTTTAAAAATTCCAGTGTTAGTTGATAACGCTGTTGCTAATTTATCTGATTTTATCTGTGGAGCTAATAAGGATGGCCAACATTTAACCGGAGTGAATTGGGGACGAGATTTACCAGAACCAGAATTAGTCGATATTCGTAATGTAGAAGTTGGTGATCCGAGTCCAGACGGTAATGGTACGTTAGAAATAGCTCGTGGGATTGAAGTTGGCCATATTTTCCAATTAGGAACTAAATATAGTCATGCTATGCAAGCTACTGTGTTGGATGAAAATGGCAAAAATACAACCATGACAATGGGTTGTTATGGAATTGGAGTATCACGCTTAGTAGCTGCTGCTATTGAGCAAAATAATGATAAAAGAGGGATTATTTGGCCTCAAACGATTGCTCCTTTTACTGTGAGTCTATTACCAATGAATATGCACAAATCACAACGCCTTCGACAAGTAGCGGAAGATATTTATGCTAAGTTACAAGCTGTTGGTATAGAAGTATTATTTGATGATCGGAAAGAACGTCCAGGAATTATGTTTGCTGATGCAGAATTGATTGGGATTCCACATAGATTAGTAATTGGAGAACGTGGTTTGGATAATGGTGAAATGGAATATAAAGGCAGATTAGATGAGAAAGCTCAAACTATACCATTAGACACTGTTATTGATTTTATCCAAGATAAATTGAAAAGTTAATAAAGATATTTATTGGATCTAAGAACTATGGTTTAACATAGCCACAGTTCTTATTGGTTTCCTTGCTAAGACTTTTTACAATCTTTAATCGTAAATCCATTTCATAAAGCATTAATTTCTTTATTGGTTAAAGATACTACTATCCAACAACCAGTTTCAGCACAATCTCAAAATCACACAGAGATCAGAAATTTCTTAACTTATGTTAAAGTCCTTGAAATGTTATCATCCTGCAAAGGCAAATATTTTTCATCTACAGGAGTTCCTTTTTTAATCATTAATGGTCGCATAGCATGTAACATATTATGCAATACATCTTTATGCTCTCTTTCTTCATTTGCAAGCAATTGTTTAACATGTTCACGTTGAGTTGGAGCAGTGAAGCAAGCTGGACAACTATCTTGTATAACTGGTAAATCAACTGCAAAATCAGCATTTTGTCGTTCTCTAACATATACTAATGGGCGAATAATTCGTATATCACCGGCATCATTGGTATAATGAGCTTTCATAGTTCGTAAGCTACCGCTATATAATGCTGACATTAAAAAACTTTCAGCCAAATCATCCAAATGTTGAGCTAAAGCTAATACATTATAATTTTGCTCTCTAGCAATTCGATACATAATTCCTCGTTTCATTCTGGCACAATAAGCACAAAATGACTTACGTTGTAGATTTTTTTTAGCTTGTTCCATAATTGGTT
>DRQV01000129.1 GCA_011371325.1 Thioploca sp. | reverse complement strand
TATGGAGTAGATTAAACGTTCATGGAATTAAATACAAAATATTTTTCATTATAGCAATTTGTATATTCTTAATTTTTCCTAATATACTCTTATTATTGCTTTGGCAAATTATTTTATTAGGCTTGCTTGGTGGGCGTGATTTAGTTAAACCAATTGATAAAACCGTTAATTTAATAGCAATTATATTTTTAAGTATAGAGGTATTATTTATTGCTTTCAGCCGATTATTTATTATTGACGAACAAGTTTATCTATTCACAACCAATATTTGGTTTCAATATGGAATATTATTTATTCCAATGTTATTTTTGCTAATAAGTACTGATGATAGCCGTGAACATCGTTATTATATTAATTTTTTTCATGGTTTAACGATTTCTATGACAATTATAATTATAACTTTAGGTAGTTTAGTTATCAATTTAGCTACTCAAGTCATTATGCCAATAGCGGTTTTTCAAATAACATTAGCCATAGTTTTATTTATTTTAATAGTAAGTTGGCTATGGGTTATGCTAATTGGAGAAGAAGGAACTGAATCCTTATGGACACGACATTTATATAATATTGGTAGTTCTTTTGAACAATGGATAGAACATTTAGCTCAACCAATTCATCATAAAAATTTAACCCCACCAGAATTTTTACAAGCTGGATTTGAACAGTTATTAGCTTTGCCTTGGGTAACTGGAATCGCTTGGCACTCTTTATATGGTGAAAATATGCTAGGAGTTATTGCCCATCAAAAATTTGTTATCACAGTCCAATCACTCGAAATTACAGTGTACTCTCGTTATAGAATTAGCGTCAGTCATGCTTTTCAAATTAAAATTTTAGCCCAATTATTAGAATATTTTCATCAAACTAAACGACGTGAAGCTGCTTTTGCTCAACAAGCTCATTTACAAGCTATTCATGAAACTGGAGCTAAACTTACTCATGATATTAAAAACTTGTTACAATCTTTGCACGCTATCACATCAGCAATAGAAATTTATCCTCCTTCAAAACATGATGATACTCAAAGATTATTGCAAGGCCAATTACCTCATTTGACTCAACGCTTAAAGAGAACTTTGGATAAGTTACAAAAACCAGCTGAATTTTCTTATTCCAATGTGCCGATTAATTTATGGTGGAGTAATCTACAAGCTCGCTACCGTAAAAGTCAGATTGATTTTCATACTAATATAGATAATGATAATGCTCTTATTCCAGAAGATTTATTTGATAATGTTGCTGAGAATTTATTGCAAAACGCTATCATGAAACGTAAACGAGAACCAGAATTAAAAATTGAAGTGTCATTATATGTTAATCAACGTAATTTACAACTGACAGTATTTGATAATGGTAGTAAAATACCAGATGAAATATTTGATAATTTATTTAATCAACATGTACCTTCTAAAGATGGTTTTGGAATTGGTTTATATCATGTTGTTAAACATTTAATTCATACTGGTTATGATTTACAAATTGTTGAAAATACCGCTGGTAATGTATGTTTTAAATTAGCTAGTACTGATCAATCATAAATTTTCTAATCTATTTACTTAAAATAATTATGCCTGAAGAAACTAAAATTCCACAATTACAACTTCGTTATGAACAAACGACTGCTTTGTATGCCTCTCAATTTGTTATAAGTACTAATGGTGAAGAAGTTATTATTAACTTTTCCTCTGGCGGTTTACCAGATAAAGACACATCTTATTTACCAGTACACACTAGGATTGCTCTAACTGCTACTGGAGCCAAAAATCTAGCTAATTTAATCAATCAAGCTTTGTCAGAAAGCAATAAGATAACTAATTCTAAGTCATTAGATAAAGTTATTCACTGAATATTATGCAATTTAATATACTAAAATGTCATGGTTCTAGCAATGATTTTTTTCTCATTGATGAATATGAGGAACTGTTATTTACTGAACAGCAACGCATTGTATTGGCAAAGTTATTTTGTGATAGAGATAATAATATAGGCGCTGATGGCATTTTATTTTTTCAAGCTAGCAATATTGCTAATGGAAAAATGCGAATGTTTAATCCAGATGGTTCAGAAGCAGAAATATGTGGTAACGGTCTGAGATGTATAGGAAGATTTGCTTGTGAATTATTTGCTAAAAGTTCGGTATCGATTGAAACCTTGAAAGGAGTTTCTCAAGTATTTAAGGATATTGATATTTACCCAAATTTACCAACCTATCAAGCAGAATTAAATATTATTTCTTTGACTAGTATTCCTAAACTGGTAGATACCATAGATAATAACTTATCGTTTACGGCTATAAATATGCCTAATCCCCATTTAGTAGCAATAATTAATGATATTTCTGACTCTGAATTAGAGAAAATTGGTAAATTAGCTAATCAATTACCAGATAAAATTCCTGATGGTACTAATGTAAATTTTTGTAAAATCCTTGATTCAAATTCAATTTATGTTAGAACTTATGAACGAGGAGTTGGTTTGACTAATTCCTGTGGTAGTGGTATGTCGGCTTCTTCATTAGTTACCTGTTTGTTAGGACATAATTCATTTAATAAACCTATCAATGTTTATAACCGTGGAGGGATGGTAATATGTACTCCAAAACTTATTGATAAAGATAAATATTCGGTATTTTTATCGGGAAATGCTACATTTATTTTTAATAATACGATTGAATTTGAATTTTCAAATCTAACTAATATTATTCAATATTTTGGGGAAGTTTTTACAGACGAAATTCAAAATTATGGTAGGTTTATTGAATATTCCACCCAAAAATATTCAAGCATTTTAAATAGATAATTATAAAATCTAATAGTTGTTTCATGATGATTTTAGACTTTATAATTAAAATTATTATAATTTAGGTTATATTTTTATGAATTGGTATGGTTTATACACCCTGTTTGGTAAAGAAGTTTGGCGTTTTACGAAAGTTGGCACTCAAACAATTCTCGCTCCTATTGTCACAGTTTTACTTTATTTACTAGTGTTTGGCTCAGTATTAGAAGAACATATTGAAATTTATGCTGGGATTAATTATACCGCTTTTCTTGTTCCTGGTTTAATCATGATGAGCATAATTCAAAATGCTTTTGCAAATAGTTCATCGAGTTTATATCAATCAAAAATGACTGGTAGTTTAGTTTTTATACTATTGCCACCCCTATCTAGTTTAGAATTGTATTTAGCATTTACTACAGCAGCAATATTGCGTGGTTTGGTAGTTGGAATTGGAGTATGGATTGCAACTTGTTGGTTTGTAATATTACCAATCCACAATATATGGATGTTACTAATATTTGCGATATTGGGTAGTTTAGTATTGGGAACTTTAGGGCTTATTGGAGCTTTATGGGCTGATAAATGGGATCATATTTCTGCTTTTCAAAATTTCCTTATTTTACCTCTAACTTTTTTAAGTGGAGTATTTTATAAAATAGATACTTTGCCAGAATTTTGGGCCAAAGTTTCTCACTATAATCCGTTTTTTTATATGATTGATGGTTTTCGTTATGGTTTTTTTGGTGTTTCAGAAATTAATATAAATACTAGTTTACTCGTAGTTAGTTTATTTGTGGTTACTGTCAGTACATTCTGTTTATGGTTATTGCGTATTGGTTATAAAATTAGATACTAATGAAATTTTTTGAACAGACAAATGTATAAATTTAATTGAGAATTACGATAAATTCATACTGGAAATGTTATAGTTTTTTAAAATTAATTGCATTTTTTCTAAAAATATTTCAGTACGAAAACATTGAGCTTGTTTTTCGCAATTATTTCGCATATTTAATGCTGCTTTGGGAGTCATATTAGCCACTGCTTGACAAATTGCTGATACTGATGGTTCTAGTAAAAAACCAGTTTTATTTGGAATAATTGTTTCTAATAATCCACCTTCAGCAGCTCCAATAACTGGTTTACCAGCAGCCATAGATTCTACTGGTGACATACCAAAATCTTCATCTTTTGCTAAATATAAAGTTGCGATAGATTTACCTACCAATTCTGCCAATTTTTGATCATTAATCCAACCAGTAAAGTGAATATTATTAGCTTGATTAGCTAGTTTTTGTAATTTTGTTAGTTCTTCACCACCAGAAGTTATTATGAGTTTTTTAGCTGGCATTTTTAAAAAGGCTTGCACGATTAAATCTACACGTTTTAAAGGGTCTAAGCGTCCCATGGATAGGTAGTAATCAGCTTGGCCAAGCCATTGAAACCGCTTTGTATCACAAGGTGGATAGATTACTATTGACTGTTTACCTAAATAATGTTGGATACGATTAGATACGTTAACGGAATTAGCAATTATCACATCCATATTATTAATAGAATCTTCATAACGTGGTTGCAAGTAATTACTAAACATTTGTAATAATGGACGTAAAGGAGCTGGCAAACTGGCTAAATAAAATTTTTTTTGATCATAAATAAAACGTGGTGGAGTATGACAATATAAAATATTTTTGCCGTTTAAGTGGTTATTCACTGCTAATGGTGTATAAAAACCGCTATAAATTACTGTTTCATAATTTTCTAAAAATTTAGTTTGTTTATTGAATGCCCTAGCTAATTTAATTTGTTTCCATAGTGGTATGGAACTATATGAATTTAGACTATGTTGAGTTAATTTTTCTATAAAAGGATGATCTTTACTAGCAAATCCATAACCCAAATCCATATTTAAACCATGAGCTAACACATTGCAAAGTCTACCCCCACCTTCCAAAGATTCAAAATAATCATGTAATATAATATTTTTCATATATAAAATTATAGCAATTCTTAAATTAAATAATTTATATTGATATATCTATCCAATTAAAAAACTAATTATCAAATTTCCTTCGCATAACTAACAAGTTTTTTTGTTTATCTTGCACTATAAATTCATAATTTTGCTTTACAACTGGTCTTTCTACCCAGACTGTCATTTTATGCCAATTTAGCCAATCTACAAAATATTGAATATCTTTATTTAACATATATTCAGGTAGTTTATTCTGCTGGCGAGCTGCTAATGATTCTGGATTAGTTTTGCCGTCTAAATTAATCGTGCGATCATGGAAATAACCAGTAGTTCCAGATTGCCATGAACCAACCCAAACATCTTCTGGAACATTATCTGTAATCCATTTAGCTAGATGAATATGGAGGCTATAACCACCTAAATATTGATGATAAATACTAGTTTGTTTAGTAAATAAATAGGAACGTACATGTAAACCAGCTATGATAGTAATAAATATTAAAACAATTATTGGTGCAGTAATTTTTTGAGCCGGCAAGCGTTGCCAAATATATACCACAATACTAGCCCATAATAGAGCGAAAAAAGGTGTGGTTGGGAACATATATCTATCAATAAAATAGGTAGCTCCAAAAAATAACCCATAAAAAGTTACTAAACATATTGTGAATATACTAATCAATACTGTCAAACGTCGTTCTTCTAAATGCAATTTTCTCACTAGCATCCAAACCAATACCAGAACCATGAAAATAGCACAGGCAATTTTGACCCAAGTTTGAGTATCTAATGAATGTGGAATTGGCAAAAAAACGAATAGATATTCAACCAAAAAAGTTGGTATATAAGGTAAATTTTCGGCAAAAACTGCTGTTAATGATTCTGACTGACCACTAATTGGCATGATATGGCCAAAATTAACTACATTATTGATTAACCAAGGTAGGGCGACAACTACAGAAGCAGTTCCCATTAACATAACTTGGATAAATCGACGTTTTAATGCGTTAAATTCAAATGAACCTAGTAATAAATGGGTTATACAAGCCGCAAAAATAATTAATACAGCATCATTACGTACCCAAAATGTTATACCTAATAATATTCCAAAACCCAACCAACGCCACATGCTCCAATCTTGTTTAGAGAAGCTAAATAACATAGCGATTGCCACTAAACACATAGAATATAAAGCAGTCTCTAAACCATTCATAGTATGTCCAACCAAGATTGGACTAGCATACCAAGTTGCTGCTGCTAACGCTGCTATTTTTCCAGCATTAGAAGAATTATGTAATAACCGTTTACTACCTTGCCAAAGTATTACAGCAGCTAAACTAGCCATAATAAATTGCAGTAAAATGACAAATATAATGCCGTTAATTTTATCTCCATCAACCAACCAATAACCAACAGCCCAGATAGCAGTATTCAAAGGTTGAGTGCCATTAGTGGGAATTGTGCCATCCGCTATGCTCATACCATAACCTAACGCCATATTCCGAGCTATCGTCATCATAAGATAACCATCTTCAGAAACTGAGTTAATCATGCGTTCTTGGGATGATAAGGGTATTAAACGAGTAACTGCCCCGATGAGAATAAGTATTGCGATCAGTATAATAAAACCACGTCGTTGTGAAATCATTTTCCTATACCTGTTTTGAATTTGAGAACCATAGCATTATCATGACAGCAATAGCTAAATAAATAGCTCCTAAACTAGCTAATAATACTGCTGAAATATCGTTATATAACAAACCAACTAAATTATTGGGTCTCGCAATTAAAATTATACTTGGGAGTAACAATATTCCAATTTGCCATCTGACAGTTACTAATAGCATCATTGCCAAGAAAAATATTGTATAATCATAGAGATGAATTGGTAAAAAGATTGCGGTTAAGGAAAATATCAGAACCATTTGCAATAGATTTTGTTTACTTGAAATATTATTATTTCTAAATATTAAAGCTAAAATTAATGTAACAATTAAACCTATCACTGGTGAAATAGAAATTGTACTATGACTAAATCCTAAACTGCCTAAAATTACATATAATCCAGACATGTTAGTTGGAGCATTGAATGAAATTGAGGTATAGGCATTCATTATATTGATAACTTCTGTAATTGGATTATATGATCCGCCTAAAATTAGAATTCCCATGCTTGTAATACCGACAAACAGAGATGACAAAGCTAAAAAAGCCCAATTTGTTTCCCGAAATAGTAAAAATATTATGAATAATAATGATACATGCGGTTTAATACTAGCGAGAACTACGAATAATGCGGCTAACCAAAGTTTCTTACATTGTAAAAAATATGCCGCTCCAAGACAGCCAACTAAAGCAAACAAAGAAGTCTGGCCTAAAAATATGGTAGTTGGAATTGCGGCTAACAGACAACCTAAACCGATTCCAATTCCTATTTTACTAATTTTTACATTAGGTAAATTTTTAATAAATAACGCTGAAAACCATGCAATTAAAAGTAAAAATAATATATTAATAGCATCTAAGATAAATTTTGCCGTATCCCAGGGAAATAAAGCCAATGGAATAGAAATGATTCCAAGAGTTGGAGGGTAAGCAAATACAGCTCCACCTTCTTTTAGAAATTCCTTTCTAGCCGTCTCATTGACCATATGCTGTTTCCATAATTTACCAAAATTTTCAATATCATATGGAGATTTACCAGCCAACCAAGTAGCACCACTAATATAAATATAACGTCCATCAAGATGTCTAGCATTACGTTCAGTCAAAACGCTAGTTCCTATAACATAAGCAAGGCAAGCCAGAAAAAATAAGATTCCAGCAATTAGATCAATTTTCATATTAAATATTTAAGAGTTAATTTATGAATGACTCAAAGATAACTATGTATAATTATACATGCTATTATAATTTTAGAGTACAGCAATTCCCATACCTAACTTTTAGTTTTTAAACCAATAAGTTATTATTCATAAATAACAAAGTTTGGTTAAATTTTTGATAACCCATTTAATAGTGATCTAAAGCAGGAAAATTATTAATACGAGTACAAAAAGCTGTTTTAGTAACTGCAATTTCACTAATTATGATATTGCTTTAAATACAAAGTAAAACTATCAAGATATTAATAATATTAAATAATTGATATTTGAATTTAATTAAGAATTGCTATATTAAAATTTTGTAAGTATTTAACAATTTAGTTACAATACTATATAATTCTGACTAAAATATTAATTTAAGGTATTATAAAATGTTTAATCCTACTGAATTAGTTATTGATGGTTTTGTTGAACAACTTGATAAAGCCTATAAACGTAATTATGGTGAACTAGAAGCAAGCAATAGTGAGATTATTTCTTGGGCTGGACGTATGGCTTTAGAACATTTTGCTAATAGTGATGCACTTTATCATAATATGGAACATACTATTATGGTGACTTTAGTCGGCCAAGAAATTTTACGAGGCAAACATATTCGTGAAGGTGGAGTTTCTCATCGAGACTGGCTAAATTTTATAATTTCTTTATTGTGTCATGATATAGGTCATGTGCGTGGAATATGTCGGGATGATAATGGTGGTCGCTATACTACTGGAATTAAAAATGAAATGGTAACTTTGCCACAAGGAGCAACTGATGCCTCAATGTCACCTTATCATGTAGATCGAGGTAAGCTTTTTATTCGAGAACGTTTTGGTGGCAATCCTATTATTGATGCTGAAGTAATTGCAGCTAATATAGAATTAACTCGCTTTCCTGTACCAGATGATACTGATCACCAAAGTACTTCTTCTTA